>NZ_QEYV01000038.1:0-243357 GCF_003992815.1 Xanthomonas sp. DAR33341
GATCGATCACCACAGCCAGGTACATCCAGCCTTCATGCGTACGGATGAAGGTGAAGTCGCTCGCCCAGGCCGTGTCCGGCTCGGTCAGAGGGTCGGCAGGGATTCGTGTAAAACACAGCCAAAAGTGAGCTAACTCGCTGTCATCAAAGAATTTTTCACAACCTTTCGCCGATCGTCCATGCGGGTCCGGGATCGCCTCCATGTCTGCGCCTCACCCCGGTCGTCGAGGGTTGCCAGGATCACCCGAAGTTGTGTACTGCCATGCGGCCTCGGAAGCTATGTAGTCGCCCCTGAAAAACCCCCAGACCACATCCATTGCAAGGCTTCATCTGCGTTATCGGTGTGCTGGAATTGCCAGTTTTCGTTACGCTACGTCCTGGTTTCTGGCAGTTTTCGCCCATGCGTACACGCCGTCCTGCCGCCGAGCAGTTGCCTGCCGATGAGCTGTTTCGTTCGCGTCTGGAGAACCAGATCGACTTGCGCCATCCACTGGTCCAGCTGATTCATCGGCTGCCGTGGAGTGCGTTGGAGCAGGCGCTGTCGCCGCGGTTGCCGGCTACCCCCGGCACAGGCGGTCGGCCCGCACTGCCGGTGCGCCTGATCGCCGGCTTGCTCTACCTCAAGCACGCCTACGGCCTGTCCGATGAAGCGGTGTGCGAGCGCTGGCTGGAAAATCCTTATTGGCAGTTCTTCACCGGTGAGGTGGTGTTCCAGACCTGCTTGCCGTGCGATCCCAGCTCCCTGACACGTTGGCGACAGCGCCTGGGCGAAGCCGGGATGGAAGAGCTGTTGGCGCACACCATCAACACCGCTCATGTGATGAAGGCAGTGGATGGTAATCCCCCCATCCCCGGCATCGGAGATGGGGGGATGCGCTATTTGCCATATGGCTTGCTAGAGAAACGTCTTCACCATTCAATTGCTAGGGGCATCACGATTGTTTCGAGCCTCTGCCCAACTAAAGTTCCGTGATTTTAGATACAACACGGGTTGGCACCCCGTCGACATCAATTTCCCTGCCCACGTCGTCACGCTGCGCGTTGACGATCACCCCCTTGAGTACACGGCTCTTTGGCTCCGCAACACTCTTTAATTGCTTGATATCGGAGGGTTGATCGCCGTAAGAGGTTATCGGCACATTAGGTTGAACCGAGAGCCGCTCAAGGCTCTCTGCCAATCTCGTTGAATCTGGTTTTTTGTCGATCCGTTCAATGGTCGTGGAATCCGGATGGGCGTAAATTGCTGCCTCTGAAAGAGTAGCCCGTAGTGCTTCTTCGTCACTGCCATTCAATGAATTGATAAGTCGCTTCTGCAAATCTTCAGGCATTTGAGAAGGGGGCAAATGCGACTTTTCAAGGGTGACTTCTTCCGCGCCGGACACCACGTCAAAGTAGTGCATCATGCCAAGATGATTGATCTCGTTTTCCAAATCGCCATGGCCGCGATTACTGATCAATATGACGCGAGAATTCGCATTGCGTGATTTCTCCAGAATTTCTTTTGCGCCAGGAAGTAGGGAAAGCTCAATATGCGGGAACGGAACATCTCGACTATAATTTTTTTTCGAAACTTCCGGCTTTACTAGCATTTTATATTCGCGGACAAAGTTAGAGTATACGGCATTATTTATCGACGCTGCTTTATGCTCAGAAATTCCTGGGAGCATTTTCCGAACAAAATCTTCAATTATGTGGCGCTTATATATGCTTTGCCTACCCATCAAATAAGATGAAAAGTCTTTTTGATTTTTCATCAGCAATGGCGCTTCCTCGTCGACCGGTTCTGCATCGTTCAACTTGCTGTGCAGGACCGCTACGGCATCTCCGAGTTCAGGCAATGTCGACGCATGTTCCCTTGCTGTGATAGCCAACGCGTTATGCATAAGCTTATAATTCAATCCTTTTTCGTCACGCAGACAGTCGTCCCAATCCAATACGACGACCTGTTTTACCTCAGACGCTTGGATTGAGGAACGGCTCGCCAAACTAACTTGGTCGAGCTCTTTCACGATTTCATCAGGTGAAGCAGGTTTCATTTTCAAGATAGGAATAAGCGAATCATGCTCACCTTCGAGAACTTTCGCATCATCTACGAAGTGACGCGCAGAATCCGTCCCTGCTATCTCTTGCATGGAACTTAGTTTTTGCATTTGCTCAAGCGTATCTGGCGCGTCCGGGTCTATCCCTACATTGTGAAGATGGGCTCTTTTGAACAAGTTATTTTGAATTGACTCGAATCTTAAGATTGCCGAATCGCTGGCCGGATCTATTGCGTAGGCGATTAAAATCATCGCTTCGCTGTTGGTTAACTTCTCACGCGGCATTCCGATTGCGGCAAGGCGTTCAGTAACCTTTCCTTGAGGATCCCAAGCTGCTAGGGTTTCGTCTAAAAAAGCGCTGACCTCGGAGGACATGGTAAGTTGCGGTGAAAATGGATGGGCGCTCAGCGTTGCAAGAGCAAGCACGTCCACACCTGCCTCCTTGGCTGCTGCTTCCATTGCCAGCATAGATCCTCCTGCCTGAATGTGGTCATCGGTAATGACAACTTTATCGCCACGTTTCAGGTCGGATGTAACGAAATAAGGCTGCTGTACCAAACGGCCAATCGGACTCGCTTCTGTACGCGAGGTTCTTGAAAGACCCACGAGGGACTTATGATCTGTAAATACAATAGGCTTTCTGTCCTCCTTCTTAGCTGAAATAGCTTCTAAGGAGTTCAGTGAACTGGCCAGCTCTGTTTGTTCGCAGAAGGTAAAGAAGTTCAATGTACTATCTTCGGCATAGTGATCACGCGTCGGCCTTAGCAAATGAACCACACCACCTTCATCGCCTAAAGCCTCAACTACATGGCGATGCAGAAAGCTCGAATAGCACGTGTTCCCTGACTCTGAGTACTTAACAGCGGGCTGGTTTTTAGTCTGCCGAGTTTGCTATTTTCGCCCTCGATTGGTTCATCGGTGAATAAATCTCGACCACGCTTTCCCACATGTCTAACTGCATAATAGTCCTGCTTTCCCTGCGAGAGGCTTTTCACTGATTGTAAAGATGGCTTCTCAGTAGCAAATTCGCTAAAAAAGAGAGGCGCTTTCCCCGATTCATTCCGTGAATGGTAGTTTTGCGAATCTACACGTTCTGCAGAACCTAGGCTTTGGGTAGAGAGAAGAAACTGACCTTTTCCAACGTCGTTCGAGCGATTCTCGGCAATCATCTTATTGACCGCCTGAAGATCACTGCTAGAAGTTGGCATTTTAGATGGCTTACGATCAAGAGGGCGGAGCCCCTTTAGTTGGGCGCTTAATGCCGCATCCTTTGGAATTTCGCTATTGCGTCCCACTGGAATTGGAGTTTTTGGCTGCAAATCCCCCTGGGGAAATTGGCCAGTATAATGAGACTTGCTTGCACTACTTGTTTTCATCAAGATTCACTCCTATTGATTAAACTACCCCCTGATTTGCTTGGCTGTATAATTCAAAAAATTTTCTTGACTTTATTTAAATGGCCCATAAGCACTCAACAACGCCTCAAATAAATTATTATTTTCCTGGCGCCCTTGCATGCTTCCGCTAATAAAAAAGGTCCTTGTATGAAGAACGTAGACGGACTGAAATATTTTAGCTTTGCGGTATCAGTAGACGCACACTTAAGAGAAAAAACCCGTCTGAGAGCGAATATTTGATTCTGCAGGACGGTGACGCGTTTAACAAAAAAGGGTTCCTGATTAGCCCTGACCTTCAGCCGCCAGTCGCAGGATCTGCGCCGCGCTGGGTGGATGCTGCTGTCACTCTGAAGCCAACGAGGTGACGTGATGAGCATCAATGCGGTGCAGTTCCAGGCTGGATTGTCGATGCCTGAGTTCTTCGCGTTCTACGGCACCGAGGCCAAGTGCTATCGCGCGCTCTACACGTGGCGTTGGCCGCAGGGCTTTCGTTGCCCTGTTTGTGCCGGGCGCGTGCGCTCGCGTTTCAAGCGGCGTGCTGCGATCTACTACCAATGCAGCGCGTGCCGGCATCAGACCAGTCTGATGGCAGGCACGATGTTCGAAGGCACCAAACTGCCGCTGCGCACCTGGATGCTGGCCTTGCACCTGTTGACCTCGACCAAAACCAACATGGCCGCACTGGAGCTGATGCGTCATCTGGGGGTTAACTACAAGACGGCCTGGCGGATGAAGCACAAGATCATGCAGGTCATGGCCGAGCGTGAAGCCACGCGGAAATTGGCGGGTTTCGTGCAGATCGACGATGCCTATCTCGGCGGCGAGCGTAACGGTGGCAAGGCCGGACGCGGATCAGAGAACAAACAAGCGTTCCTGATTGCGGTGCAGACCGATGCCACCTTCACCGCGCCGCGCTTTGTGGTGATTGAGCCGGTGCGCAGCTTCGACAACACCTCGCTGCAGGACTGGATTGCCCGTCGCCTGGCGCCCGAATGCGAGGTCTACACCGATGGGCTGGCCTGCTTCCGCCGGCTGGAAGACGCCGGCCACGCGCACACCACGCTGGACACTGGCGGTGGTCGTGCCGCGACCGAAACGGCCGGTGCACGTTGGCTCAACGTGGTGCTGGGCAATCTCAAACGCGCCATCAGCGGCGTGTATCACGATATCGCGCAAGGCAAATACGCAAGGCGCTACCTGGGAGAAGCGGCCTATCGTTTTAATCGTCGATTCCGCTTGCGCGAGATGCTGCCGCGACTTGCCACGGCCATGATGCAATCCAACCCATGTCCAGAGCCGGTCCTGCGTGCAGCGAGCAATTTTCATGGCTGAGAGTCAGGGCTAATCAGGTTATCGCAAGACGCTCGACGATGCGGCCGACCTGTTCATCCGCCTGATCCAGAACCTGGAGAACACCGCGCAGCAAAAGCTGATCGCTTATCAGCTCGAACACAGCAAACGGGCCGATGCCCTGATCGGCCAGCTCCGGGAGATCCTGCAGGCCTATCAGGTCGAGGGCACAGACACCGAGCGTGTGGGCGCGATCGCGGGCGTGCTGGTCGCCGACATCGCTCTGCTGACGGCTGAGTGCGACGAGCACGTGGCCTACGCCGGCCGCAACTATCTGCCATTCCTGCTGGCACCCTATGGGACGTTGCGTCCGCTGCTGTTCAACTGCCTGGAAATCATGGGCCTGGGTGCCGCCAGCCAGGACCCCAGCATGGAGCACATGATCGGCGCTGTCCTGGCGCTGCGCAGTCAGCGCCGCGGGACGATCGACGCCGCTAGCCTGGGCGTGGCAACAACCGACCTGACGTGGTTATCGTCAGCCTGGCGCAAGCATGTGATGCCCAAAGCCTTGGCCGCCGCCAGCCCCGGCTGGATCCATCGCAAGTACTTCGAACTGGCGGTGCTCGCGCAGATCAAGGACGAACTCAAATCCGGCGACCTGTACATCCCGCACGGCGAGCGTTACGACGACTACCGCGAGCAACTGGTCGACGAGGCGACACTCGCGCAGGAACTGGACGCCTACGGCGAGGTCTCGGGCATCGCCACCGACGCGGCTGACTTCGTGCAGGGTCTGCGCACCGAACTGACGACATTGGCCGATGCCATGGACGCTCGGTTCTCGGACAACCTGCACGCCAGCATGGTCGACGGGCGGCTGGTGCTCAAGCGCCTGCAGGGCGCACAGGTGACCCAGGCCATCGCCACAGTGGACAGCGCGATCACCGACCGGCTGCCGCCGACCAGCATCGTCGATGTCCTGGTCGACACCACCCGCTGGCTGGACCTGCACGTGCACTTCCGCCCGATCGTCGGCACCGACGCGCGAGTCGACGATCTGCTGCGGCGCGTGATCACCACCCTGTTCTGCTACGGCTGCAATCTGGGGCCGACCCAGACCGCGCGTTCGGTCAAGGGCTTCAGCCGGCGCCAGATCTCGTGGTTGAACTTGAAGTACGTCACCGATGAAACGCTCGACAAGGCGATCGTCCAGGTGATCAACATGTACAACAAGTTCGAGTTACCCGGCTACTGGGGCAGTGGCAAGAGCGCCTCGGCCGACGGCACGAAGTGGAGCGTGTACGAGCAGAACCTACTGTCGGAATACCACATTCGCTACGGCGGCTATGGTGGCATCGGTTACTACCATGTGTCCGACAAGTACATCGCGTTGTTCAGCCACTTCATCCCGTGTGGCATACACGAAGCGGTCTACATCCTCGACGGGATGCTGACCAACCGGTCCGACATCCAGCCCGACACCGTACACGGCGACACCCAGGCGCAGAGCTTCCCGGTATTCGGGCTGGCGCATCTGCTGGGCATCAACCTCATGCCGCGCATCCGCAACATCAAGGACCTGGTGTTTTCCCGGCCGGAGCCAGGTCGGACCTACAAGAATATCCAGGCGCTGTTTGGGGACAGCATCGACTGGACACTCATCGAGACCCACGTGCACGACATGCTGCGGGTCGCCATCTCGATCAAACTGGGCAAGATTACCGCTTCCACCATCCTGCGCCGGCTCGGCACCTACAGCCGCAAGAACAAGCTGTACTGGGTATTTCGCGAACTGGGCAAGGCGGTACGCACACTGTTCCTGTTGCGCTACATCGACGATGTCGAAGTGCGCAAGACCATCCACGCCGCCACCAACAAGAGCGAGGAGTTCAACGGCTTCGTCAAATGGGCCTTCTTCGGCGGTGAAGGGATCATCGCCGAGAACGTCCAGCACGAACAGCGCAAGATCGTGCGTTACAACCAGTTGGTGGCCAACCTGGTCATCCTGCACAACGTGGAGCAGATGACCCGCGTGTTGGCGCAGCTGCGGGACGAGGGCTCAAACATCAGCCCGGAAGTGCTGGCCGGCCTGTCGCCGTATCGGACCAGCCATATCAACCGGTTCGGTGACTACACCTTGGACCTCAAGCGGCAGGTCGAGCCAATCGATTTCTCGCGGAGAATTCTTGCGGCGACAACGCGTTAGGACGCAATCAGCTGTTTTTTTACCGGGCGAATTCCTGCTTGCCCATCGCGGTCAAAAACGCATAACTGCAATAATTACATCCTGGGAACAGGAGGACTAGAGTGGCCGCTCAACCACCACCTCGGGTATCTCATGATCATGCCTTCGCGCCTTTTGCGTTTAACGCTCGGTGTCAGCGTCTGTGTGGCCGCAACCAGCGTAGCAGCGCAAGCCATCGCTCCCGAAACAACCGCATCCTCCGCAACCGACGCCGGTGGGCAACAGCAGGATCCCGCACCCACTTCGAGCTTCGAACAGTGGCTGGCAGACTTCCGCCAACGTGCGCTTGCCGCCGGCATTGGAGCCACCACGCTGGATAACGCATTGGCTGGTGTCACACCCGATCCAGCGGTGCATGAACTGGATCAGCGGCAACCCGAATTCACCCAGTATCTATGGGACTATCTCGACGCGCGTGTCACACCTGCGGCCATCCAGGAAGGACAGCAGCTGCTGATCAGCCAGCACGCCCTCTTCGAGAAGTTGCGGCAGCACTACGGTGTGGATCCGGGCATTCTGACCGCCATCTGGAGCATGGAAAGCGGGTACGGCAAGCAGATCGGGGACTTTTATGTCATTCGCTCCCTGGCGACACTGGCCCATGAGGGACGGCGCACCACGTATGGCAACACGCAGCTGCTTGCGGCCCTGCAGATCCTGCAGACGGAAAAAAGCATTGATCGCTCGCAACTGGTGGGTTCGTGGGCCGGCGCCATGGGACAGACGCAATTCATTCCGAGCACCTATCGCGACTACGCCGTCGACGAGGATGGCGACCAGAAGCGGGATGTCTGGAATTCCAAGGCGGACGCTTTGGGCTCTGCGGCGAATTATCTCAAGCAGAACAATTGGACCAGCGCTGTTCCCTGGGGCCAGGAAGTCCAGCTGTCAGCCGGCTTCGACTACGCGCAAGCCGACCTGACGATCAAGAAGACCGTCGCCGAATGGCAGCGCCTGGGCGTGGCGCCCCGCAGGCCGATTGCGCCCGCACTGGCGCAGCAGTTGGCATCGGTGTTGTTGCCCACCGGATACCGCGGCCCGGCCTTCCTAGTGTTCGATAACTTCCGCAGCATTCTGCGCTACAACAATTCCACCGCCTATGCCCTGGCGGTCGGCTTGCTGGCAGACGGCTATGCGGGCAGGGCCGGGGTCGAGCAACCCTGGCCCAAAGACGATCCGCCGCTCAATAGCACGGCCCAGATCACCGAGCTGCAGCAGAGGCTGACCGACAAGGGATTCGACGTGGGCGGCATCGACGGTGTGCTGGGGGCGCAAACTCGCCAGGGAATCCGTGCATTCCAGCGTAGCCAGCAATTGCCGCAGGACGGTTACGCCAGTACGTCGCTGCTGGCCCGTCTGCGGGCCGCCTGATCGGGGATGTACGTCGGAGGCTGCAATTCTTCACCCACTTACAAGTACTGCAAGGCCATCAATAATGGTGCGGGAATCTCAAAAATGGGTTGCACTATCTCAACGACAAACAACGCCCCGCACTCGCCGCGCCAAGAGGACGCGCCTCCCCTTCCGCCGCAGACGCGGCAATCCTTTGTGGGTGTCGTAAATGGGCTGTTGAGCGATTTGCCCAAGCGTCGGCGTCGTGGTGGGTCGCTCTCCGATCCTGATATCTCCCTCGCCGGCTACTTGCTGAGCAAAGCCGTCATCGGGGATCCGGTCGAGCCCCAGGACATCCCTCGGCTGCACAAGGCGAACAACACGATGCAGGAGACACGGGCGCGCTTCCCATACGGACGCGGCAACGTCGCCACCGACATTGCCGTCAGCGATCACGCATCCAGTCAACATGCGCAGGCCGCACATGATGTGTTTGTCGATCTGGTGCGCGCCGCGCCGCCGGCGTCAATGCTCACGAATCCGACGCTGGGGCATGCGGTCGTATCTGAATTCGTCCAGGGCGGTCATTGCGCCGGATATGCTGCCGTAGCAACCATGCGACATGTACAGAAGCTTCAGCCAGAAGAAAGCGTCCACTATGTCCAGCACAACCATCAGGGCCATGACTGGGCTGAGTCGCGCGTGCCGGACGGACATCACAAGACCATCGTCCTAGACCCTTGGGCTCA
This sequence comes from Xanthomonas sp. DAR33341, assembly GCF_003992815.1. Taxonomy (NCBI): domain Bacteria; kingdom Pseudomonadati; phylum Pseudomonadota; class Gammaproteobacteria; order Lysobacterales; family Lysobacteraceae; genus Xanthomonas; species Xanthomonas sp. DAR33341. The sequence goes on from NZ_QEYV01000038.1 coordinate 9,052, forward strand.
AGGACCGGCGGTGTTTGCGTCCGACAGCAGATTTGCGGCAAATGCTCAACACACCCAAGAACGCTTGGCCTTGAATGCCAAGGACGGAGATGATATTGCCGCCAAGACGGCCGCAGGCGCGCAGTATCTTCTGGAAAACTGCCTCCCCCTGACTGAAACACACCTCAAGAGACTGAAAGCCCAGGAGTTCCATTGCGCGCCTGAGGAAGTCTGGCAACCGCAACCTGTGGTAAGCGATGCGTTTCGTAGACGGGTTCGGCAAAGTCTGGCTACATTGACCAACTCTTCAGAGCTTGGCTTGTCGCGGGCAGAGCAGAGCAGCAAGGCTTTGAAGAAGATGTCCATCAAATCGGCATGCGCACTGGGTTTCGGCAAGAAAGCAGCAAGCGCAGCTGCCGAAGGCATTGCCGCTGCCGCATATCAGCTGTGCGAGCAGAGCCAGTAACCGGTGATGGACCCAACCATGCGGGTGGGTCACATCAGTCCAAGACTCTAAACCCAGCCGGTACTCAGGGCGGGAGACGTCGAGCCAAGCATTTTTCACAAACTCCTGCGGGCACTTTTGAGCGCTATCTATTCATTACCGGGCTTGGGCGCGATCAGTTCCTTCTGCTCAGGTAGCGGACCGGGACGGAAGCGCCCTCCCGCTCGCGCTTGCGACACGGCAAACTGCACATCATCTTCAGTATCGGACTGACTCCTAATCGAGCTTTGCCTCTTCAATCCTTGCAATACACCCTGTGTCTCCCGATGAGTCGCCGACTCTTGCGTCGCTTGCTCATTCGTGGTCCGACCAGCGTGTTGCTCGACAACATATTCGCTCGCTTTCCCACTGGCACCTGTGACGTTGAAGCATCCCATATAAGAACTCCTACTTGAGAGTGCGGGCTGCTAACTTCTCACGAAAAGCGTAAACCTGCTTTCGCCAAGCGAAAACTCTTTGGACTAGCGAAATTGTGCCTAGTGATCGGGCGCAGCTGAAAACTAAACAACGTGCCTGGACCTCGTGGGTAAATGTGCTGCCGTGTGTGTAAACACCACGTTATTCAGTGGAATGTGGATCCGGGAGATGTGGGGAGGTCGGTGTGCGAGGCTGCTATGGGGTCGATGCCGCCGCAGGCGTCATGATCGGCGGGGCCACGTCCACGACCAGTACGGCCACGCGCTAGAGGAGGCTACCCACCGCGTCGAGTCGGTCAAATTTCAATTCAGCGCGAGGCCTATGCAGAGGGACGGTAGAACTTCTCGAAACGGCGGCAAAGCGCAGTCGGGCAAGTGGCTGCTGGATGCTCGGATGAATAAGGATGCCTTCATACGCTCCAGCTTCACTCAGCAACGCCCGTCCGATTACGACTCTATCAGCAGGTTCATCCGACATGCGGGGTTGGGACATCAGATCTTGCGCGAGCGCGGTGATATTGTTCGTGAAATTGCTTGTGATGCGAAGACCGAATTGATTGAGGTAAGTATGTGCCGTAAGTTCGAGGAATGAGCGAACCAGGAATGCGCAGGCATAAGGGGCGTCGGATACCTTCACCTTCCCCATAAGTTCATCATGAATTCGCCGGCATTTCTGCTGGTTCACCGGCAGAGCATTTCGACGATCAATTAGATAGTGGCGAACCCTGGGCGAACGCGGTCGGACCGTAGTGGTTGCAGGCGAAGGGCTAACGGCGGTGTGAGTTGGAGCGACAGCGCCCGGGATCGGCGTCGCTTGTGGAGTCGGCGTGTTGGGGGTGATAGCTTGGACGCCTGGCCGAGGAGCCGGCGCAACTGGCTCACTTGTCGCGTCGCCGCCCTCGCACTCCTCGTTGTCATTATTCTCAATATCGGTGGTGTTCTCGAAATCTCTAAGAACAGGCTGCAAATACGTCGCAACATCTTCGGTCAGCTGTATGGTGCGCGACGTAATCTGACCTGACGCAGTATCGTTGGCGACTCTTGCCCAGCCGAAAAGTGCGCGCGCCGGATTCGATCCTTCATCATAAGCGTCAGATGCTATGCGGCCGCCGAATCTGTTGGTGAACTCTGAGCTTCCAGCGGCGCGCTCAAAGGTCGAGACCGCGAATTCGCTGGAATCCAGCTGATCCAAAGTCTGAGAATTTAGAAGCCCATCAACCCGAAGTCGGGTCAATAGCTTATAGGTCCCATTATCGTCGAACCTTGCTTGCTGCATTGGCGACCAAGAGCTTCGACCAGCCCCATCTAGTCCGACGGTGTGCTTCAGGCGAATAAACGGTCGAGCCTCTTCCCGGGAATCCGCAAGCGCAACGTCGAGTCGAGTTGATATTTCATCGACCGGATACTCGTTTCGCAGTGCGTGCATGCGCCTATTCAACGAAGCGGACATGCCGATATCATCACGATCAAGAAGCGTAGTTTCGGTAAGGAGCTTAAGGGCTGTAACTCTCCGATTACCGTCCAGAACGATATAGCGACCGGGTGACTGCGGATTGGCAATGACAATCAATCTTTCGCTCGGATCTACACTAGCGAGTTCGCAGATACTCTTCGCCAAGCTATAAATTTTCTCGCCAATTCTCTCGCCGATCCGTTCCGCCTGCAGTATTTCCGAGATGGCCTGAGTCTGATGCGACGCTGGATCAATCCTTGGGTTCCGTAGATCCAAGTCAAGCGTCGCAAGGTCAACTGTCAAGCTTTGCACACTGCCCCCCTGATCCATCAGTAAGCGCCCGCACTTCGGGCACTGTTAGATTAGCCGAAGTCGGCAATCCCGATCTCGGCCTTATCGGGCACCAATCGATTAGGGAGTGTGGGGCCTAGGGGGAGAAGGCTGGCAACGACGTGCGCGGCCCTCCAGGGGGGGCAACTCTTGCCCCAGAGGCACCGCTTATGTGGTAGCACACCCGCCGTTCCTACCAGAGGGCAGGTGCGCCCTCATGGCGCAACGCACACAAAAAGGCCGCCCGAAGGCGGCCTTCCTTCCACTCAGCAGGGGAGAGAGACCGCTGTCAGAAGAACAAGCGCACGCCGAACGAAGCGCTGCGGCCAGGAAGCATCACATCGTCCTTGAGGAAGGAGGTGTGCACGCGTGCGTCCTGATTGGTCAGGTTATTGCCGTCCAGGAACACTTCCCACGCGGCGCTGCCGTGGTCCACGTGATACGCCAGATGCGCATCGACGAAGGTGTAGCCGTCGGTCGGGGTTTCGTTCACTGCCACCTTGTCCTGCTTCAGGGTGCGGGTGGCACCAAGCGATGCGCGCCACTGGTCGGCATCCCAGCGCAGCTGCGCACCGAAACGTCCCGGTGCGATACGCGGCAGGTTGCCGCCATCGTTCAGACGCGCACGCACCGTATCGCCGAACACGCGCAGGTCCCACGCACCGTTATCGTTGTTGGCCAGGTGGAAGGTGGCCTCGCCTTCGAAACCGTGGAAGATCGCATCGGCCTGCGTCCACTGGCGGATCGGCAGGAAGTCGTTGTCTTCTTCGTTGAACCACTGGCCGCCGGTGTCGACGATGTAGACGAAGTCGTTGTAGCGGTTGTAGTACGCCGCCACCTTGGCATCCACCCATTCGTTCTGGAAATTCAAGCCCAGCTCGGCCTGGTTGGCCTTCTCGGTCTTCAGATTGGCATCGCCGATTTCGAAGGCGAGGGTGGCGATATGCGGGCCGTTGGCGAACAGTTCTTCTTCGGCCGGCGCACGCTCGGCGTGGTCCAGGTTGGCGGTCAGACGCCATTGTTCGTTGAAGCGGAAACCGCCGCTGGCCGAGAAGCTGGTCGGAGTGAAATCACGGTCCACGCCGATATCGGTCTGGTACTTGACCTTGTCCATGCGCGCGCCGACTTCGGCGGTGACGCGCTCCCAACTATTGCGTGCAACGGCGAATGCGCCGAGCGAGCGTGTATCGGTCTTGGGCACGAAGGATTCTTCGCCGATCGCCTGAAAGGTGCTGTCGCTGCCCTGCAGGCCGAATGCAGTCTGCCAGCCGCCACCAAACGTAAACGAGGCTTCCACGCGGCCTTCGTTGGCCCGCTTGGTGAACACGGTGCCGACTTCGGCGCCTTCGAATTCGGTATGCGCGTAATCGGTATGGCCGAAGCTGTAACGCAGCGCGCTGCCTTCGCCCCACGGATCGGTCAGCCCGCCCTTGAGGTCGTAGCGGTCCTGCTGCAACTTCAGCGACACCCCGCGCTCGCCGATGGACGGGTCGCCCGGCTCGCCCGGGTTGCCGTAGTTATCGCGGAAACGCGATGCCGACAAACCCACGAAACCCCAATCGCCGGACAGCGACGCACCGATCGAGCCCACCTTGGAATCGACCCAGCTGTTGAGCTGGCGGCCCTTCGGCGTGTCGTAGTCGTTCTGGTTGCGATACACGCCATCTGCGTGGATCGACAGCCCGCTGCCATTGCCGGCATCGACGCGGAACATGTCGGTGTTGCCGTCCTTGTCGCCGCCGTCGAAGCGTACTTCGGCGCGGCCGCTGAAGCCGTCCACCGGGGTCTCGGCGATGCGCCCGTCGACCACGTTGACCACGCCGCCGATGGCGCCGGAGCCGTACAGCAGCGTCGATGGACCCTTCAGCACTTCGATCTGGTTGGCCAGGAACGGCTCGATTGCCGGGGAATGGTCCTGGCTGACGGTGGACACGTCTTGGGTCGACAGGCCGTCGCGCAGCACTGCCACGCGCGGGCCGTCCAGGCCGCGGATGATCGGCCGGCCCACGCCGGGCCCGAAGTTGGAACTCTGTACGCCGGGCAGGCTGGCCACGGTTTCGCCCAGGCTGGAACCGCGCACCTCGTCCAGACGCTCGCCGGCCAGCACTTCCACCGGGCGGCTCAACTCACCGGCCGCATCGCGCAACGGGCTGGCGGTGACCACCACCTTGTCCAGATCCTTGATATGGCGCCCACTGGAGGGGCTGGCATCGTGGCGTGTGTCCGAACTGGGCGGGGTCTGCCCATCGGCAGCGACCGGAGCGTCCTCGGCCATGGCCAGGGCAGGGGTCAGCAGGCTGGCCAGGGCCAGTGAGAGCGCGGAACGACGGAACGGGTGTGCAAAAGGGGGCATGGTGGGCCGGACTCTGTAATTGTTACTGTGTATCAGTGGTGAGGCGCAGCTTGCCTACTGCGCCGGCGGCGAACCCGCATGACTGCGCGATGCATCGATGCGGGGCTGGAACAGCAAGATGTTATATTATTCCACGTCGCCGCGAATACCCTGCTGGACGTCATGCCTCTACCAACCCTTCGCCATCTTCTTGACCGCTTCGGCGCAACCGGCTCGCTGCTGTGCGCCGTGCACTGCGCGGTATTGCCACTGGTGCTGGCGCTGGCGCCTTCGCTGGGCCTGTCGTTCTGGCTGGGCGACGGGGTGGAACTGGCCATCGTGGTGTTCGTGACGCTATTGGGCCTTTTCAGCCTGGTGCTCGGGTATCGCCGGCACAAAGCGCTGCATGCGCTGGCGTTGCTATTGCCCGGTCTGGCATTGCTGTGGCTGGGCCTGCTGTACGACCCGCTCCATCATTCGGTGGTGCCGCATGCGGTGGTGATGACGCTGGGTGGCGCCCTGGTCGGTATCGCCCACCTGGTCAATCTTCGCCTGAATCACGGGCATGGGCATGTGCACGACGCCAGCTGCGCGCACTAAGAGCGGCTAACAAAACTACTGCGCAGCCGCCAGGCGGGCGCGGCCGGTGCTCGGAATCGGCATGTAGCACTCGCACACTCTGGTTCCTGCGCGCCGTCCGCGCCCACCTGACAGCTGCTCGCTACGTTTGTTGGCCGCTCTAAGCCTCTGTCGTAGGGCGGTTGCGTCGCCGCCACGCCGATGCGGACAGCGGAGATCATCGACGTCTGCCACCCGCACCTTCGCGCTGCTCTGCGGCTTTCCACCCGCAGCCGATCACAGTTCACAACCGCAGGCATCGTGCTGGAGTCGGCCAGCTCCGCAAGTGGGGCGGGCGCTGCCCAGCTACGCGCGCCGGGGCCGCCGTGGTAGGCTTGTCGGCCTTGCGCGAGGGCGCCGCCGGTGAAACCTCGCCAGACCTGTGCCAGCACGGGAATTTGTATTCACATTCAGGAGTCGACGAAATGGGTAAGGGTGACCGTAAGACCGCCAAGGGCAAGCGCTACAACGCCAGCTACGGCAATTCGCGTTCGCACGCGGTGAGCAAGGTTGTCGTGGGTGCAGCTGCCCCGGTTGCCAAGAAGGGCGTGGTCAAGGCCCCGGCCAAAAAGGCCGTCGCCAAGAAGACCGTCGCCAAGGCCAGCTGATCCCAGCTCGCTTCGCGACACCGGAACGCGGCGCTTGCGCCGCGTTTTTCGTTGTGCAGGCCGGTCGTTTACGCTCCTGTCCGGCCCATCAAGGTGTGCCACCAGGTGCCTAGGATGCCGGCGGCGATACGGGCTGGAAGCGATCGATGACGCTGATGCCGAGGTCGCGCGTAGCGTCCATGCCGGTCAGCACCGCAATGGCCTCGTCCAGGCCCACTCTTTTGCCGATGAGCCGTTGAGGTGCGATCTTCCCGGCCTGGATCATCGCCAACATGGCATCGTACCGCCACGCCTGCATCCCGTGGCTGCCGTAGATCTCCAGTTCGTGGCCGATCACCTGCGCCATCGGGATCCTGGGCGTGGCGTGTTCGCCCAGCATCAGTCCCACCTGGACATGACGGCCGCGCCGCCGCAGGTTGCTAATGGAGTTGAAACAGGTCGCGGGGCTGCCGAGCGCATCGATGGAAACGTGCGCGCCGCCCTTGGTGATCTCGCGAATCGCCTCCACCGTATCGGCCGCTTTCGACGCGTTGACCGTTGCGACCGCGCCGCATTCGACGGCGAACGCCAGCTTGTCGTCGAAGATGTCCACCGCAACCACCTGCGCCCCCAGCGCCGCTGCGATCATCACTGCCGAAAGCCCGACGCCGCCGCAGCCATGGACCACGACCCATTCCCCTGGGCCGGTTCTGGCCTGATCGACCACGGCCCGGAACGAGGTGGCAAACCGGCATCCCAGGCTTGCCGCCGTCGCATCGTCGATGCTTTCCGGCAGTCTGACCAGATTCGTCTCGGCAAAATCGATCGCGACATATTCGGCGAACGATCCCCATGCGGTGAAGCCGGGCTGGAACTGGTGCGAGCACACGTGCTGATTGCCGCCATGGCACTGCGCGCAGCGCCCGCACCCTGACACGAACGGCACGGTGACCCGGGTGCCGATCGCAAAGCCCGAGATGCGTTTTCCCATGGCGACCACTTCGCCGGCGAACTCATGTCCCGGCACGTACGGCAATGCGATGTCCGGATCGTGCCCCATCCAGCCGTGCCAATCGCTGCGGCAGATGCCGGTGGCTGCCACCTTGATCACCACGCCGTCATCGCTTGGCGTCGGGTCGGGGAGCTGCAGAATTTCCGGAACCTGTTCAAAACGCTCGAAGTGCATTGCGCGCATACGCAACCTCGGGAAGCAGCACGATGAGGAGGGGGTCTACCGTGCTGCACCGCTGGCGAGCGGTGCGGCAGCTCATGTTCGTGGGGAAGCGTCGTCCTGGCCGCTGTTTCCAGCCGAGGTCTGGCGCTGCGACGTCGACGCGCGCTCTGCAGCGGGAGCGGGCGCCGGCACGGCCAGCAACTGCTCGGCCAGGCCGCGATAGATCGGCGTCTTGCAGACCAGCCCGGAGACTGCGCGCGCAATCAGCACGGTGGCCAGGATCGGCAGCAGCATCTGGCTGGTGTCGGTGAGCTCCAGCGAAATCACCGCCGAGGTCAGCGGCGCCTGGGTCACGCCGGTGAGATAGGCGCACATGCCCAACAGCACGAAGGTGCGTGGATCCACGCTGGGCATCAGCACCGAGAGGTTGTGACCGATGCCGGCACCCACTGCCAGCGCCGGCGAAAACAGGCCACCTGGAATGCCGGCCAGATACGAGACCAGATTGGCGATGAGTTTCATCATGCCGAACTCGTGGCCGACCACCGCATGCCCCTGCACCAGGCTGCGCGCCTGGTCGTAGCCGGTACCGAACGCGCCTTGCCCCAACACCAGCGCCAGCCCGACCAGGGCAACGCCGCACAGCGCGGCCAGCAGCACCGGATGCCGTTGGCGCAGCGCACCCAGCCAGCGCGGTTTGCCGCTGACGCTGGCCAGCACCATCCGCGCGAAGAGGCCACCGAGTAACCCGGCCACGCTGCCGCACAAGGCGATCGCCAACCAGGCCTGGCCCAAGGGCAAGGCCACCGCCACCTTGCCGAAATAGGTGTAGCTGCCCAGCAGGCCTAGCGACACCACCCCGCCAACGATCACCGCGGTGAGCAAGGTGCCGGAAAAGCGGTGCTCGAAACGCCCGCTCAGTTCTTCGATCGCAAATACCACACCCGCTAGCGGCGTATTGAACGCGGCCGCGATACCGGCGGCGCCGCCGGCGAGCAGAAAATGCGAGAGCTCGCGTGGGTCGCGAAAACCGAACCAGCGCCCGAACACATGCATCAGGCTGGCGCCGACATGCACGGTGGGTCCTTCGCGTCCTACCGATGCGCCGCCGAGCAGCGACAAGGTGGTCAGCGCGAGCTTGCCGACCGACACGCGCAACGAGAGGTTGCTGTCGCGAAACGCCGGGTCGGGGTGTTCCAGCGCGGCAATCACCTGCGGGATGCCGCTGCCGCGCGTGGGCCGCAGCGCACCGGAGGTGAGCCAGGCAAGCAGGGCGAAGATGCCCGGCGTCAGCAGCAGCGCCCACCAGATCGAGTGCGCGGTAATGCGTTGAAAAAGATGGAAGGCCGCGTCGCTGGCCTTTGCGAAGACGATCGCCACCAGCGCCACCGCGATCGCGCCGCCCCACAGTGCAGCGCGACGACGCCAGCCTTCGCTGGACAACAGCGGCCGCAAGCGACGCGGGGGGAGTTTGGAACCAGACATTGCGTCATTGTCGCACTGCTGGGCCGCAGCGGTGTCGACAGCGACCCACATTCCTGCGCTGTCGCCAACATGAGGTATGCGGCGGCGACTTGGAGCCGCGTCTTGCCTGCATGCGCGTTTTCGGTGTTGCAGCCGCACGCGTGCGCACGCCGGCATTGTTGCCGATGCCGGTCGCCTCTACCGGGCGTCGGGTGCTGGCGGCATGCGCAAGGCCGGCAGCAAGGTTGCCGGGTTGCCGTCGTTGGGTGCGGCCGGAATACCCAGCAGCCGGCTCATCAGCGCATAGACATCCACGTTGTCGAAGCCTGGCAGTGTCTTGCCCTGCGCCAGATCCGGGCCTTGCGCCAGGAACACGGCGCGCATCGATGGCAATGCCGGATCATAGCCGTGCGAGCCACGCGTGCCGCGCTGCGCGCGTTTGGCAAGCTTGTCCGGGAAGAGCGCATCCCAGCCTTCATGCATCTGGCACACGAGCGACGGAATGCGCGGATGGCTACCGTACTGCCAGCGTGCCGGCAGCTCCGCCTTGCGCCAGCAGTCGTAGTGGTCGTGCGCGCCAAGCACGCTGGCCTCGGCGGCGGCCTGTTGCCCGGGCAGTGGTTCGAAACCGATCACCTGGCCATCGGTGATTGCGGTGGCGATCTGCGGCGGCGCGATGTCTTCCACGCTGATCGCATGCCCTGGCGCCACCTCGGCCATGCCATGGTCGGAGACCACGATGATGTTGGTGCGCGCGCGGGTACCGTCGCGCTGCGTGCCAGCCAGCAGCCGGCCGATGGCCGCATCGACCGCGCGCACGGCGTCGGCATACTGGCGCGATTCCGGGCCGTGGTCGTGGCCTGCTTCGTCCACATGTTCGAAGTACAGCGTGACGAGGCGATTGCGCTGGGCACCGTCTGTTGCGAGCCAGCCCCGCACCGCGTCCACGCGCGTGTCCAGGCGCACGCCTTTTTGGTAATGGCGCCACTGCGACGGGCGTACGCCCTTGATCGCCGCCTCGCTGCCTGGCCACGACCAGGTGGCGGCATGCTGGCCGGTGTTCTCCACGCCCACCCACACCGGTTCGCCGCCCCACCAACGCGCATCGCCCACCGCCTCGGACTTGCTCAACCAGAAACCCCCAAGCGTCGGGTCGCGCATGCTGTTGTGCACGATGCCATGGTGGTCCGGGCGCAGCCCAGTGACCAGGGTGTAGTGATTGGGGAAGGTCAGCGACGGATACGAGGGCGTCATCCAGCGCGCACGTACGCCTTCGCGTGCCAGTTGCGACAGGTTCGGCGTGATGCCGCGATCGAGCATGTCCGCGCGCAGGCCGTCGATGGAGATCAGCAGCAATGCGTGCGGGATGCTGGCCGATGCGGTAGTCGCCGCTGCAGTCGGCAACTGCGTGGGCGCGCTGCGCGCAGATGGGGGGCTGCTACAGGCCGCAAACAAGGCAAGCGCCGCTGCGGCAACTCCAAAACGTCGGTCGATCATGGCGTAAGTTTACGGCGCAGCGATGACGCCGCGAAGTCAGCCAGTGCGCGCTGCCGAGGCAGGTGCGAACAGATCGTCGGCGCGCGCGGCGCTGCGCGGCGACCAGCCTTCCAACTGCAACAACGCCTGCTTGGTCGGCAGGCCGCCGCCGAAGCCGGTCAACGCACCATTGGCGCCGATCACGCGATGGCAGGGCAGCACGATCGGCAGCGGGTTGCGTCCGTTGGCGGCGCCCACCGCGCGACTGGCGGCCGGTTTGCCGACCGCCTGCGCTAGTTGCGCATAACTCCAGGTCTGCCCGAACGGAATCTGCGCCAGCGTGCGCCAGACCGTCAGTTGAAACGGTGTGCCGACTGGCGCCAGCGGCAGATCGAAACTGCGTCGCCCGCCATGCAGGTAATCGAGCAATTGTTCGCGTGCTTCGCGCACCAGCGGCGCATCGGGGTGGTGCAACCAGCGCGCACGGCCGATGGCGTCGTAGCGGTTCTGTGCAAACAGGATGTGGTGCACGCCTTTGTCGTCGGCGGCCACGCTGAGCGCGCCGATCGGCGAGGGGAAGGTGTCGTAGTGCAGTGTGCTCATGCGCGGGTGTCCTTGCGGTCGTTGGCCAGATGCCACAGGTGCAGCACGGCGTAGGCGCGCCACGGTCGCCACGCTTGCGAACGGGCATCGGTGGCGCGTTCGCTCAGGCGCTCGGGGGCGCCGAGCACTTGCTGCAGGATCAGGTCGCCGGCCGGAAACGCGTCCGGATGCGACAACGCGCGCATGGCCACGTAATGCGCGGTCCACGGTCCGATTCCGGGCAGCGCGGTGCAGGCGGCGATGAAATCAGGCAGGCGCTGTCCGGCGCCGAAGTGCAGCTGGCCTTGCGCGCAGGCCGAGGCCAGCGCACGCAGCGTGGCGGCGCGCGCACGCGGCAGCCCGAGCTGTTCCAGCGGCGCGTCGGCCAGCTGTTCGGGCATGGGGAAACTGCGATCCAGTCCGGGGGGCATGTCGGCATGATGGCCGCCGTGGCGGTCGACCAGCCGCGCTGCCAGCGTTGCCGCGCCGGCCACGCTGATCTGTTGCCCCAGGACCGCACGCACCGCCACTTCGAAGCCGTCCCAGCCACCGGGCACGCGTAGGCCGGGTCGGCGCGCGATTGCCTCGGCCAGCAGCGGTTCCGGCGCGAGCGTGGCGTGCACGGCCTGCAGGTCTGCATCCAGATCGAACAGCCGGCGCACGCGTCGCACGATCTGCGGAATCTGGCGCGGGTCGGTGGCGCCGATGCGCAGCAGCAGCTCCGCGCGCTGCGGTGCCGCGCTGACCTCGATCACGCTGGCGTTGCCCGGCGCGCCGATCACGCGCCGGTAGCCGTTCGCATCGACCTGCTCGATGCCCGGGATCGCGCGGCGCTGCAAGAAAGCCAGCATCGCCGGCAGGTCCAGCGGCGGGCGATAGCCCAGGCGCAATGTGAGTTCGCCGCCCGGCACCTCGGCACGCTGCTTGCGCAGTGCAGAAGGCGGCATGCCGCAGCCCTGCAGGAAGGCCGCATTGAAGCGGCGCAGGCTGTTGAAGCCGGCCGCGAGCGCGACCTCGGTGACCGGCAGGGCGGTTTCGGTCAGCAATTGCTTGGCCAGCAGCAGCCGATGCGTGCCGTGCACCTGGATCGGCGTGGCGCCCAGCTGCTGCACGAATTGCCGCTGCAGTTGGCGCGCGCTCAAGCCCACCGCGTCGGCCAGCGTCTGCACCGGCTGCTCCTGCAGCGCGCCGTCTGCAATCATCGCCAGCGCACGCTGCACGCTTTCTTCGCCCAGATGCTGCTGCGCCTGCGGCGACAGCTCCGGCCGGCAGCGCAGGCATGGCCGGTAGCCGGCGGCGCTGGCCGCCGCGGCAGTGGGGTAGTAACTGATATTGGACGGATTCGGCGGCGGCGCCGGACACACCGGGCGGCAATAGATGCCGGTGCTGCGCACGGCGGTGAAAAACAGCCCGTCGAAGCGTGCATCGCGTGCCAGGCGGGCGCGGTCGCATTGAGTTCGGTCGGGCGTTGCGGTCTGCATGTCGCCAGTCTATGCGCTCGCCCCCGCGCCGGCTGGCCGTTTTCGGACGCGGTTGCGGCGGACCTGCGCGTTCATGGCCGGGTCAACCCATCGATCCATTCAGCCATAGACTGCGGGTGATCTCCGTCGCGCTCCGTGCCCCACATCATGCTGAAATCGGTTTGTCTGTCCCTTGCCTGCTTGCTCCTGCTGGCCGCCTGCGATCGGTCGGCGACCTCGGCCGATGCAGCGGTTGCGCAGCAGAGTGGTGCAGGGCAGGCGGGCGATGGCGATCACATGGTGTCGGTGGATACGCCCGACCCGGTCCCGCCGCCGCGCCCGCGCACGCAGGCGGGCGAGGCAGGCTGGCCGCAGGCGGAACTGGAATCGGGCCAGGCCTGGATCAGCTGCGCGACCGATTACAGCCGCGAGGCCGGCGACGGCACGCTACTGCCGGCACTGGACCGGGCCAGCGTGGAAGCGGCGCTGGCGCCGTGCCGTGAGACCGGCCTGGTGCGGGTGCGCTACGCCGGCAAGATCAATGCAGGTTTTGCGGCCCTGGTGTGGCGGCTGGCCTGGGTCGCGGAGCAGTGGAAGTTGCCGCATCGCATCCTGGACCTGGATTCCAGTGGCGGGCAGGTGGAGGCGGCGATCCGCGCCGGCGATACCATCGGCGAATCCAACTGGACTATCTGGGTGCGCGAAGGCTCGATCTGCCACAGCGCCTGCGTGTTCGTGCTGGCGGCCGGCGACAACCGCCTGGTCGCCGGCAAGGTCGGTATTCACCGCATGATGCGGATCAGCTCCAAGGCGACCTCGCGCGCCGAGCTCAATCGCGAACTGCGCGAGGTCTACGGCAACGTCAAGGATTACCTGGAGCGCAACGGCGTGGCGGTGGCGGTGGCCGACCTGATGATGACCGTGCCCAACCGCAGCCTGCGCCTGCTCAGCATGGAAGAGTTGCGCGAATACGGGCTGGATGGCACCAATGCCGTGCAGGACGATCTGGAACGCATCCGCCAGATGCGCAAGTGCGGCGATGCCTTCGTGCGCCGCAAGGACGCGTTTCTGGTCGCCTTCGACCAAAAGTGCAAGGGCGAAGGCGCGGACCTGGATGCGGTCAATGCCTGCGGCCTGGCCTTGAAGCAGCGCTTCGGCTTTCCGGATGCGGCCTGCCCGGAAGAAAGCCCGCTGGCCGAAACCGATGCCGCGGCGCTACCGGCCAGCCCGACGGCCGAGACGCAGACCGATGAGGCACAGAACGGCCAGGCGCAGAACGGCCAGGCGCAGAACGGCCAAGCCCAGAACGGCCAAGCCCAGCGCGATGCCGCAGGTGCGGCAACGCCTGCAGCCGAGCCGGACTCCGCGCCAGCGCAGGATGCCGCCCAGGCCGGCCCGCCGTCCGCGCCGCACCCCGACGGCTGAGCGCAGTGATGGGCTTCACGCGCATCGCACTGCGCGCTGCCTATCGTCGCTGCATCACAACCGAGCCGGGGGGCGTATGCGAGGCAAGACCAAGGGTGTGTTATTGGCATATCTACCGTCGGCCCTGCTGGTGCTGGTTGGCTTCGGCGTGGCCGAGTTGCTGCGCCTGGCCGCTGCCGCCATGCACGAACAATGGCCGGCGACGCTGGCAGCCTGGCTGAGTCTGGCGGCGCTGATCGCGGCGATCGCGCGTGCCTTCTGGGTCAGTTGGCGTCTGTGGCGGCCGCGTGGCGTGACGGCCGTGCCGCCGGCTTCCGGAGGCGAGGCCTAGATCGCGCAGACAACGGCGATGGGACTTCAAGGGCCCTGTTCGCGACTGGCCCCTGATGACTCCAAGACATTGCCGCACGCATCGCACCCAGCCGATGCTGCCATCTGCAGCATGCCTGCCACTTCAACAGAAGGATGAAAACGCCGCTGCCAGACTGATGACGTCGAATGCGCGCGGCCGTGGCCAGAGGTCCCTGCTCGCCGCTTGCGTGCTCGAGAAGTGCGTTGTCCAAGAGGCGCGTCGGCGCTTGCCGTGTTGCCTTCAGCGCCGTCCCCCGGACCTGCATCCGCAGACTTGTGTTGCGCACGACGCGTCCTAGACTGCGCTACCCACCAAAGGGGGGGGCGGCGCCTCTTCCTTTCCACCCGATCCGTACAAGGTCCCCGTCCCATGCTTCGTTCTCGTCTGGTTATCGTGTTGGCACTGGCTCCAGCGCTGGCGTTCGCTCAACAACCGCAGGCCGCCAGTCGCCCCGCCAGCCCGGCTGCGGCGCAACCGGCACCTGCAGCGCCCGCCGGGCAGCCGGCCCTCAGCCCGGCGCAGCAGGCGCAGCTGACCAAGCAGAACACCGAGATGACCCAGGCCGCCTTGCGCGTGGCGCAGATGGTGGACGGCAACCAGGTCGCTTCGCTGTGGGATGGCGCGTCCAAGGTGGCCAAGACCGCGGTCAAGCGCGATGTCTTCGTCAGCCAGATCGGTACCGAACGCGCGCGGCTGGGTGCGGTGGTGGGGCGCGGGCAGGGCTCGGTCACGCGGGTCAAATACGGTCCCGGCGCGCAGGTGCCCGAAGGCCTGTATGTCAACGTCAGCTTTCCGACCCGTTTCGCCAAGGCACAGCAGCCGGTCCGCGAGCTGGTGTCGTTCCGTCTGGACGAAGACAAGACCTGGCGGTTGGCCGGTTACAGCCTGCGCACGGCGGTGAAGTGATGTTTCCATCGGCCGGGAGAAACGTATGCAACTGACGATCGAACTGCAGATGCTGGGCTGGGCGATGGTGCTCGGGTTGGTGCAATTGCTGGCTGCCTCGGCCGGCATGACCGCCCAACGCGGCACCAAGTGGAACGCCAGCGCACGCGATGGCGAGGCCAAGCCGCTGACCGGCGTGGCCGCCCGGTTGGACCGCGCGTTCCGCAACTATCTGGAGACCTTTCCGATCTTCGCGGCCGCCGTGCTGGCGGTGAGCGTGGCCGGGCGCACCAGCGCAGACACAGCACTCGCCGTGCAGCTCTACCTGTGGGCGCGCGTGGCCTATGTGCCGGTGTATGCCGCGGGTATTGCGTACCTGCGCAGCGCCATCTGGGTGGTGTCGTTCTGGGGCATCATCAAACTGGTGCGTGCACTGCTGGGCATTTGATGCAGCGTCGCCGGCAGGTGCGAGCTTCAATCAGTCGCTTGCACCCGCGCCAAGATTGCAGCGATGGCCGCCTGCGCATCGTCGGTACGCAGGGCTTGTTCCAGGATCGGAATCACCCAGGCGCAACCGGCCCTGGTCACATGTGCGCACCAGTGGCCGCGCCAGGTGTCCAGTTCGTGCAAGGCCAGCATGCTGCAGCCGCCTCGCTCGGCATGGCCGCCGCCGATGGATTGCTCCAGCCAGAACGGCTGGTCCGAGTCGATGGCGATCGAAAAAACACAGACGTCGTGGATCGGATCGTCGGCCGAAGGTGCGTTGTTGCGCCGGCTGATCTCCACCACCTTCATGCGTCAGGCTCGGCGTCCGGGTTCCATGCCAGTACGCGAATTTCCACACCGTCCAGCTGTACCAGCTGGCCGGGGCGGATCTTGGCGGTCTTGCGCAGCTCCTGCATGCCGTCGACGCTGACCGCGCCGCTGGCGACGATCGCCTTGCCCTGGCCGCCGCTGTCGGCAATGCCGGCCAGCTTGAGCAACTGGTTGAGTTCGATGTAATCGCCGTCCAGGTCGAATTCCAGGTATTGCATGGTGCGCTCGGTCGCAGGGAGGCCGCGATTATCCGCCTACTCGCGCTGGAAACGCGCGATCTGTTCCAGCAGGGTTTCGGTACGAGCGACGCTGCGGCCGGCGTGCACGGTGTCCAGGCGTTCCAGCCAGGGGTGACCGCTGCGCTGCAGCCGTCGATAGCCCAGCCAGGTGCCGATGCCGCCGAGTACGCCGACCAGCAGGTTGCATAGCAGCCAGGCGTACGGCAACGACCGGCCGGTGAGGGCCCGCCACGCAGCGTCTGCCACCGCTACCCACAGCACCCAGAACGCTACGCCCAGCCACGGCGCCACGCGCGTGCGCCAGCGCCGCAGCTGTGCAAGCGCGCGCTGTGTCTGCAGCAGTGGCCTGGCGAAATCCAACTGCGACAACAGCCAAAGTTGACGGGCCGCAGAGGCTGCCAGCGCAACGCACCATATCTGCAGCAATACTCCGCCGACGATGGCTGCCGCCTGTTCGGGGAACGCAAGCCAGCTGTGGGCAACGAGGCCGCTCAATGCGATGGCGCACAGCAGTTGCGCCGACTGGCTCAGCCACAACGGGCGCAGGTGCGCGCGGGCTGCGTGGCTGCGCAGGTCGCCGAGCACCTGGCCGGCGAGTGCGGCGTGTTGATCCAGCCGTTGTTCCAGCGAACGCCAGGCCAGGGCGATGTCGTCCAGTTCCATGTCTTGCTCCGGTTGCGGATTGGTGGGGTTCACAGCTCGGCGCGGATGCGCGATTTCAGGCGGCTGAGTTTGGTGGCGACATTGGTTTCGCTGATGCCGAGCACGTCGGCGATCTCGCGATAGCTGTGTTGGTCCAGATAGAGCAACAGCAGCGCGCGTTCCAGCGGCAGTTGGTGTGCGATGAAGGCATACAGCGCGGCCACCTGTTGCTCGCGTACAGGGTCGTGTGCGCATGGATCGGCGATGCGCTCCACCACCGCGTCCAGCGCGATCGGCTCGCCGGCCGCGCGGCGGCCGCGCAGATCGCTGATCGCCACGTTCAGGGCGATGCGGTACATCCAGGTGGAAAAGCGCCGACTCGGGTCGTAGCCGGGAAATGCCCGCCACAATTGCGTAGCGATTTCCTGCGCCAGTTCGTCGCGGTCGTCGCGATCGCGGCAATAGCTGGCCGCCACCTTCAGCACGATGGCGCGATGCTGCTGCAGCAGGGCGCTGAAGCGGGTGTGCAGATTTGTGTCCAGGGGCATGGCTCCGGTCGGGCAGGTGAAGGGACGACACGGGATGATTCGCGCAGGAGCGCGATTCCTCACAACCTGAATGGACTGTCACGAAAATTTCGACAGCAAGGGGGCTGAAGAGGCACACTATGCTGCTTTGCGCCTGCCGGCTCCGTGCGGCGCCTCCGGAGTTACCCATGACCCAAGAATCTTCCGCGCCGCTGCTGTTTGCAGATCTCGGCCTCTCGGACGCTGTGATGAAGGCCGTTGCCAACGTGGGCTACGAGTCGCCGTCGCCGATCCAGGCCGCCACCATCCCCGCGCTGCTGGCCGGCCGCGACGTGCTCGGCCAGGCCCAGACCGGCACCGGCAAGACCGCCGCGTTCGCGCTGCCGGTGCTGTCCAACGCCGATCTCAACCAGGTCAAGCCGCAGGCATTGGTACTGGCCCCGACCCGCGAGCTGGCCATCCAGGTCGCCGAGGCGTTCCAGAAATATGCCGAAGCCATTCCCGGCTTCCGCGTGCTGCCGGTCTACGGCGGCCAGCCGTATGCCCAGCAGCTGAGCGCGCTCAAGCGCGGCGTGCATGTGGTGGTCGGTACCCCGGGCCGGGTGATCGATCACCTGGACCGCGGCACCCTGGATCTGTCCCAGCTCAAGACGCTGGTGCTGGACGAAGCCGACGAAATGCTGCGCATGGGCTTCATCGATGATGTCGAAGCGGTGTTGAAGAAACTGCCGGAGCAGCGCCAGGTGGCGTTGTTCTCGGCCACCATGCCGCCGGCCATCCGCCGCATCGCGCAGACCTATCTGAAGGACCCGGCCGAAGTCACCATCGCGGCCAAGACCACCACCTCGGCCAACATCCGTCAGCGCTACTGGTGGGTGAGCGGGCTGCACAAGCTGGATGCGTTGACCCGCATTCTCGAGGTCGAGCCGTTCGACGGCATGATCATCTTCGCGCGCACCAAGGCGGCCACCGAAGAGCTGGCGCAGAAGCTGCAGGCGCGCGGCATGGCGGCAGCGGCCATCAACGGCGACATGCAGCAGGCCGCACGCGAGAAGACCATCGCCCAGCTCAAGGACGGCAAGCTGGACATCCTGGTCGCCACCGACGTGGCCGCACGCGGTCTGGACGTGGAGCGCATCAGCCACGTGCTGAACTACGACATTCCCTACGACACCGAAAGCTACGTGCACCGCATCGGTCGCACCGGCCGTGCCGGGCGTAACGGCGACGCGATCCTGTTCGTGACGCCGCGCGAGAAGGGCATGCTGCGCTCCATCGAACGCGCCACCCGTCAGCCGATCGAAGAGATGCAGCTGCCGAGCGTGGACGCGGTCAACGACACCCGCGTCGCGCGCTTCATGACCCGCATCACCGAGACCCTGGCCGGTGGTCAGATCGACATGTATCGCGATCTGCTGCAGCGCTACGAGGCCGAAAACAACGTGCCGGCGATCGATATCGCTGCCGCGCTGGCCAAGCTGCTGCAGGGCGATGCCCCGTTCCTGCTGACCCCGCCGGTGCGCGGTGCGCGCGAAGAGTCCGCTCCGCGCCAGCGCAACGAGCGTGCCGACCGGGGCGAGCGCCCGCGTTTCGAACCCACGTTCGAACGTGGCCCGCGTGCCGACGGCGAACGCGCTGCGCGTCCGCCGCGCGGCGACGATACCGGCGAGCGTCCGCGCCGCGAGCCGGCCCCACGCGGAGAGCCCGAGTTCGGCATGGAGAGCTACCGCATCGAAGTGGGCCACAGCCACGGCGTGAAGCCGGCCAACATCGTTGGCGCGATCGCCAACGAAGCCGGGCTGGAAAGCCGTTATATCGGTCGTATCGACATCCAGGACGATTATTCGATCCTGGATCTGCCGGCCGACATGCCGCGCGAACTGCTCGCCCACCTGAAGAAGGTCTGGGTGTCCGGTCAGCAGCTCAACATGCGCAAGCTGGAAGACGGCGAAGCGGCCGCTGCGGCGTCCAAGCCGCGCTTCCCGCGTGGCGGCAAGCCGTCCGGTCGTCCGAACGGCCCGGGCCGTCCGATGGACCGCGCCGGCGCACCGCACCGCAAGGGTCCGCCAAAGCCGCGCGGCGAGTAGGCCTGTTCGGCACCGCCCGCAGGGACCCTGCAGACGGTAGGGTTGCCCAGTATCTCTATGCATTAAAGAGCATAGCGAGCGGGTGGGGCGCTACGGCGCCTGAAGGCGGCGGCGATCAGGCTGATCTAGTCAGCGTCGCTAACCCCGAGTGCACTACGCCAAGCGGGCATAGCCATACAGACTCGGCCGTTGCGGCCGTTACTGCCTTCAGGCGCCCAGTGGGCGCCTGAATCGCACTAGGGCGGCGAAGGACGGACGGCGATGGCGCAGGCGATACGCGGCAAGGGCGGTGGGCAGACCATGCATCTGGTGCGTGGCTGGCTGACGCTTCCTCTGGCGCTGTTGATCGGTATCGCCGTCTGCATGACGGTGGTGTCGGCGCTGGTGATCGAAGTCCAGTCCGGCGCTACTGCCTGGATCGTCGGCCAAAACCATTGGTCCAACGCCCAGCAAGAATCGGTGTACTGGATGGAGCGCTACCTGGGCAGCGGCGATACGGCCGATCTGCAGGCCGCCTGCCGCGCGCTGGAAGTGCCGCTGGGCGACCGTGCCGCACGCGTGGCGATCGAACAACCGGTGATCGATTGGGACGCGGTCTACGCCGGTCTGGGCGCTGGGCGTAATGCTCATCAAGACATGCCGCAAATGGTGCGGTTGTATCGCTATGGGCACCAAATTCCGTATCTCGGCGACGCCATCGCGCTGTGGAAGCGCACCGATGTCGGCATCCTGCAACTGAGCGACCTGGCCGACCGTGCCGCTTCGGTGCAGGCCGCCAACCGGCCCGACCCGCCTGCGCTGCAGGCACTGCGCGATGAACTGCATCTGCTGGACGGCCGCATGCGCCGCGACGCCTCCGAATTCCTGGCCTACCTGACCCGCTGCGCGCGGCTGCTGCACGATGTGATGGTGGTTTGCAGCCTGGCCACCTTGCTGCTGGTATTGATCACCTGCGTACTGGCGATGCGGCGCATTCGCGATTATCTGCTGTCGCACGAAGGCCGCTTCCGCACCGCGTTTCAGCAGGCGGCGCTGGGCATGGTCAAGTTCGATCTGCGCGGCAACGTGCTGGATGCGAACGCGTCGATGGCCAATGTGCTGCTCTACCGCCCCGAAGAGCTGCAGGCCTGCACGCTGGCCGAGGTGATGCATCCGGAAGACATCAAGCTGGACAGCCGCGGCATGCTCGATTGGCCCAAGCTGCTGCAGTCCGGCGAGTTGCGTTTCGTGCGTGCCGATGGCGGGGTGATGTGGGGCCGCTGGAGCGCGTCGTTGGTCGAGCCGGGGCCGGAAGAGCCGACCCTGGTGCTGGCGGTGATCGAAGATGTCTCGCACGCCCATGAGCTGGCCGACGAAGTGGCCTTCCATGCGCGCCACGATGCGATGACCGGCCTGATCAATCGGCATGAAATCGAACGCCGGCTGCTGCGCCTGATCGAGCTGCCGCAATCGCCGCAGATGTGCCACGCGCTGTGCTTTGTCGACCTGGATCATTTCAAGCTGGTCAACGACACCTTCGGGCATGCGGTCGGCGACAGATTCCTGTGCCACTTCGCCGATGTGATCACCATGCAGCTGCGTTCCGGCGATTGGTTGGGGCGCCTGGGCGGCGATGAGTTCGCCATCCTGTTGGCCAATACCGATCTGGCGCAGGCTCAAATCGTGCTGGAACGCATGCACGGCGCGCTCGGGCAACCGTGGAGCCATCAAGGCGGGCGGCCGCTGACGCCCAGTTGCAGTTTTGGCGTGGTGGAGATTCGCCAGGGCGTCAACGACCTCAATGCCTTGATGACCGCCGCCGATCTGGCCTGTCATGCGGCCAAGGAAGAAGGGCGCAACCGCATTCGCTGCTTCAACGAAAACGATCTGGCACTGGCGCAGCGCCGCCACGATGGCGGCTGGATCAGTGCGGTGCAACAGGCGATCGCCGAAGAGCGTTTGCTGTTGTACGCGCAGAAAATCCAGGTGCTGAACGACCCGGGACGCCTACAGTACGAGGTGCTGGTACGCATGCGTGCCAGCGACGGACGGGTGCTGAGTCCGGGTGAATTCTTGCCGGCAGTGGAGCGTTACGGCTTGGGGCGCATGGTCGATACCTATGTGCTGGAAGCGCTGTGCGCGCAGTTGTCGGCCAACCCGATGCATGTGGCGACGCTGGACCTGTGCCACGTCAATCTGTCTGCGCAATCGATCGCGCAACCGGATTTTCTCGACGTCGTCTGCGCCCTGTTCGAGCGCTACCCGGCACTGGTGCCGAAGCTGTGCATGGAGATCACCGAGACCGCGGTCATCGGCGATTTGGAACACGCGCAGCGTTTCGTGCAGAGCGTGCGCGCGCGCGGCTGCCACGTGGCGCTGGACGATTTCGGCAGCGGCCTGGCCTCGTTCGGCTATCTCAAGCAATTCACCGTGGACGTGTTGAAGATCGATTGCGGCTTCGTCCGCAACTATGCGCACGATGCGGTGGATCGTGCGGCGGTGCATTCGATCGCCCAGGTCGGGCTGGCGCTGGGCATCGAGGTGGTCGCCGAAGGCGTGGAATCGGAGGCCGACATCCCCGGGCTGCGCGAAGCCGGTGTGGGCCAGGTGCAGGGTTTCAGCCTGCATCGTCCATGCCCGCTGGAAGAGCTGTTGCACACGCCGCAGCTGGTGGCCGTCTCCGGGTAAGCGCGCTTGACCCAGGCGACTTCCCGCAGCGTCATGCCGGTGCTGCGTGTACACGCCTCTGGCGGCTGCACGGTAGTTTTGTTGGCTGCTCTAAATCGCCGATAATTGGCAGATGACGATCCGACTCAACAAATACATCGCCGAAACCGGCTTTTGCTCACGCCGCGAGGCCGATCGTCTGATCGGCGAACGCAGGGTCACCGTCAATGGCCTGCCCGCCGGTACCGGCGCGGTGGTCGGCGAGGAAGATACCGTGCTGGTGGATGGCCAGCCGCTACGCATACGCGAGGCCAAGAAGCTCGGTGGTCGCAAGCACGTCTACATCGCGCTCAACAAACCGGTGGGCATCACCTGCACCACCGAGAGTTCGGTCAAGGGAAATATCGTCGAATTCGTCGGTCACGAGCAGCGCATCTTCCCGATCGGCCGGCTCGACAAGGACTCCGAAGGGCTGATCCTGATGACCAGCAACGGCAACATCGTCAACGAGATCCTGCGCGCGGAAAATCGTCACCAGAAGGAATACCTGGTCGCGGTCAACAAGCCGGTCACCGACGAATTTTTGCGCGGTATGGCGCGCGGCGTGCGCATCCACAACGAAACCACGCTGCCGTGCCGCACCGCGCGCATTGCCAAGTTCGGCTTCCGCATCGTGCTGGAGCAGGGCCTGAATCGACAGATTCGCCTGATGGCTGCCGAGTTCGGCTACCGGGTGACGCAACTGCGCCGGGTGCGCATCGACAACATCAAGCTGGCTGCGCTCAAGCCGGGGCAGTGGCGCAACCTCAGCGATGCGGAATTGCGCGGGCTGCTGCCGCAACGCACCGACTGGTAAGCGCCTGTGTCGGGCCGACTGCATCGCTGTTAGGCCAGCGCAGCCGGCCTTTCGGACACGGCACATGCCCGCGCTGCAGTGCCGTGCTGCCGCGCCCAACGGGCAACGCCGTGCCGGGCGTTTGCGCCCGCTCTATGGATCACGCTTCGAAACATCCGATGCCGGCCAGGGCGGCGCTTGCGGTGCCGCAGAGTGGGGGGCCGCCCGATGGTGGCACTGGCTGGGCTCCGGCATACTTTCACAGATAACAGCCAGGGGGCGGCAGTGATCAAACCGGAATTGCCGAGCAACGAGGCCTAGCGGCTGGCCGCGCTGCGCCAGTACGACGTGCTGGATTCGCCGGCCGAACGGGCATTCGACGACCTGACCATGATTGCCTCCACGCTGTGCGAGACGCAGATGGCGGCGGTGGTGCTGGTGGACGAAGACCGGCAGTGGTTCAAGTCTGCGCACGGTGCGCCGCGCAGCGAAGCACCGCGCGATATCTCGTTCTGCGCGCACGCGATCCTGCGCCCGGACGAGGTGCTGATGGTGGACGACACCTTGCTGGACCCACGCTTCCACGATAACCCGATGGTGGTCGGCAGCGGTGGGGTGCGCTTCTACGCCGGCGCGCCGCTGGTGACCAGCCAGGGCATGGCGCTGGGTTCGCTGTGCGTGTTCGACCGGGCCCCGGCGCATCTGCGCGAAGACCAGCGCGAGGCCTTGCAGGCATTGTCGCGGCAGGCCTCGCAGCTGCTTGAGTTGCGGCTGGCCGGCCGGCAGTTGCGCCAGCAGCTGCACGAGCGCGAATGGTACGAACAGCAGATGGCCGGCTATTACGCGCAGATGGATGCGTTGCACGCCGACCTGGTCGAACAGACCCGCACCGATCCCTTGACCGGCCTGCCCAACCGGCGTGCGTTCGCGGTGGCATTGGCGGCGGCCACCGAACAGACGCGCGCGGTGGGCCAACCGCTGTCGGTCGCGCTGCTGGACGTGGACCATTTCAAGACCGTCAACGATGTGCATGGGCACGATCAGGGCGATGCCGTGCTGCGCGAACTGTCTACCCTGCTGCGTGCGCATATGGCCGGTGCCGGCACCATCGCCCGTTATGGCGGCGAGGAATTCGTGTTGCTGCTGCCCAATGCGAATCTGCTGCAGGCACGCGTGCAATGCGAATACCTGCGCCAGAGCGTGGCGGCGATGACGATCGCGCTTCCGGTGACGGTGAGTATCGGTGTGGCGACCTTGTACCCGCAGGAAAGCGTGGAGGCGGTGATCAAGCGCGCCGACCAGGCCCTGTATGCGGCCAAGCGCGGCGGGCGCGATCAGGTGGTTGCGCTGGAGTAGGGTGGGCGTGGTTGCGCGCCTGCCGATGCAGGTGGCCTGGCAAGCGCATCGAACGTCGATTGCTGCGCGCCGGGATGCTGACGCCGCGCGATGCCGCTTGAACATCGGCGTGCTTCAACGCAGCGGTCGCTGTGGAGAAGCGTGGTCTTGCAGCGCCGTGCAATCAGTCGACGATATTCTTCGCCTCGGCTGTGCCGAGCAATTCCGGGTGCGCAACGGTGCGCCGACGCTCCAGGACCGGATGCAGGAACACCGCGCCGAGAATGATCGCCACGCCGAGATAGAACTGCAGGGTCAGTTCGCGTTGTTCGCGCAGCAGCGCGATCGCCAGCACGATGGCGTAGACCGGTTCGAGATTGGTCACCAGTTGCACCGAATAGGCGCTCAGATGCCGCAACGCCACCAGCGCCAGCGCGAAGGGCAGCAAGGTGCAGGCCAGCGATAACGCCAGCAGCAACACGCCATCGTGCAGGCTGGGCACCACCAGCAGATCGCCATGCAACGCCGGCAGCAGCAGCGGCATCGCCGGTGCAAGCAGGGTCAGGGTCAACGTGCCGGCGCCCAGTTCCAGCGCGGTGACGGTGAGCGGGTCGGCATGCGCCACCATGCGCTTGTTGAGCGAGCCGAATAGCCCGACGAACACCGCCGAAATCGCGCCCACCACCACGCCGGCCCGCATGCCGTCCGGCACCCCGCCGACGACCAGCGCCACGCCGGGCAATACGGCCAGCCCGAACAACAACTCGCGCGGACGGAACGGGCGATGCGTGACCAATGGCTCGATCACTGCCGTGAAAACCGGCGCCAGTGCGATACAGGTCGCCGCCACCGACGCATTGGCCAGCTTGATCGCGCCGTAGAAGGTGAGCCAGTGCAAGGCCACCAGCGCGCCGATGCCGCAATAGCCCAGCACCACACGCCCGGACAAGCCGCGCAGCCCGCGCCACACGCGTGGCCACAAGGCCAGTGCCACCACCACGATCAACATGCGCCACCACACCAGCGGCAAAGCCTGCAGCGTGATCAGCTTGCCCAGGATCGCGGTGATGCCCCAAAGCAGGACGCAGAAGTGGATTTGCAGTTGCGCCTTGCGCAGGTCGGTCGTGGGCATGCGCCATTGTCGCCGAAAAGTGCGTGATGTTGCGCTGCGAGGGAAGCGGCGCCAGTGTGCAGCGGCCGGGCGAGGGGATGGCTGACCCGGCTGTCGAGCCGTCATCGCGCGACCCCCCAGCCATCGACCGGCCTGCATCACGGCAAGATGGCCGACGAGCGATGCATCGCCTCGCGCCGCGATCGATCGCTGCACCTCTTCGATCAACGCTGCGCTCCAGAGACGGCCGCATCGATCGTCGCCGATTGCATGCGCGGACCAAGAGCGGCTGATACAACAGCAACCCGTCGTCAGATGGCTGTGGATGCCGCATGCAGACGCCGAGCGCACGCGTGGAACCTGCCGGGTCCGAGTGCCGGCGGCGCCCGCATCGCGGCTGCGCAGTCGCGTTGCGAACTGCTCTAACGCGCCGACAATTCTTTCAACAGCGCCATCGCCGCCGCCGGGTTGCGTTCTTTCGCCGCACTGATGAAAAACACGAAGACCTCGCGCGGCTGCCGTGCCGGCGCTGTGGAAGCATCCACGTGCGGCAGGTCGGCCGGGTCTTCGCCACGACGCCAGGCCTGGATGCGCTCCGCCCAGCGCGCCAGTGCCGGCGCCGGATACCCCGCAGTCAGGCGCGCCTGGCTGCGCATCAGACGCGCATAAACGAAATCCGTGGAGAGATCGGCGAATGAGGGGTACTCGTCCGAATCGGTAAACACCGTGGCCACGCCATGGCCGCGCACCAATGCGAGCAGCGAGGCATCCACCGCATCGTGGTCGCGGATCTCCAGCACATGGCGCAGCGCACGCGTGCCTGCACGCTTGGGCAGCAACGACAAAAACGCGTCCAGATCGTCGGCCTGCAGCCGGTGCCCTTGTTCGAATTGCCACACCAGCGGGCCAAGGGTATCGCCGAGCTCGACAATGCCGCCGATGAAATCTTCCACCTGCGCCTGGGTACCAGCCAGCTTGCGCGACTGGGTAATGCGGCGCGGCGCCTTGGCCGAGAACACGAAGCCGGGCGGCACTTCATCGCGCCACTTTGCGTAGGTGGCCGGCTTCTGCGTGCCGTAATAGGTTCCGTTGATCTCGATGGCGGTGACGTGGCGACTTGCGTATTCCAGTTCGCGGCGCTGCACCAGCCCTTCCGGGTAGAACATGCCCGCGCGCCACGGCGCATAGACCCAGCCACCAATGCCGATGTGGATACCTTCGAGGGCGGGCGGTGCGGAAGCGAACAGATCGGTCATTGCATGGATACTCGCTGGCGAGGTCGTGCGCCATTGCGGATGCTTCAGTGGATGCAACGCGCGCCGCCCGATCATAGCCGTGGCGCGCGTTGCGCGATGAGAAGATGCGGTTGCCAATGGGGCGCCGTTGCGCAGTGCAATGGTTGAGCCTGCACGGCGCAACGTTGCATGGCAGTCTGGCGGTCGTCGTGCCAGGGCGTTGCCCCTGCGCGGGTCTGCCGTGTCGGCGTTGCAAACGGCTCGAGGTGGGCTGCGCAAGACGCCAACGGCGCAGCTGCCGCCACCCGCGTCGGCTGCATCACGCGTCTCGATGCCGCAGTTCGGCGCATTCGCAGTGCTTACTTTAAGCCGATGCCCTGGACGCTAGCGCAGCAGCGCATTGGCGGAGACCATGCGCGGCAAGCGCCGCATGGCGTCTGCCTTGCAGCGACCATCACGACACGGCGAACGCAGCGTTGTCCGCGTGCGCGCACCTTCGCTGCGCGTGCGCGCCTGCATGTCGCTTTATCGGGTATCGGTCATCGGTCACCCATCGCCCGCGCGCCGCCACAGCCGGCTACCATGCCAGCTCTGCCGCGCGAGATCGCCCCGATGACCTGGACCACGCCTGATCTGTGTGACCGCTACCCCGACGCGATGATCGCCGAGCCGCTGTTCCGCCACTTCGGCGGGCGCACGGCATTCGCCGGACCGTTGGCCACGGTGCGCTGTTTCGAAGACAACTCGCGGGTGCGCGAGCTGGCCGCAACGCCGGGCGACGGCCGCGTGCTGGTGGTGGACGGGCAGGGCTCGCTGAAGCATGCGCTGCTGGGCGACCAGATCGCGGCCAACGCGGTCGCGAACGGCTGGGCCGGCGTGCTGATTCACGGCTGCGTGCGCGATGTCGAGATTCTTGCCACGTTGCCGCTGGGGGTGCTGGCGCTGGCGGCTTGTCCGCGCCGCACCGAGCGACGCGATCTGGGCGATGTGGATGTGCCGGTGAATTTTGCCGGCGTGCCCTTCGTTCCGGGCCATTGGCTGTACGCCGATGCCAATGGCGTGCTGGTGGCGCCGCAACCGTTGGCGCTGGATGGCGCCGGCGGATCGATCTGACCAATAACCTGAAGGTGATGCAGTGACCTTGAACCGATGGCTGAGTGGGGGCGTGCTGATGGTGGCAAGCTTGGCGACGACAACGCACGCGGCCGAACTCCCCGCCGGCATGCAGCAGTTCGATGCGCAGATGGAACGCGTGCGCAAGCAGTTCGACGTGCCCGGTATTGCGGTGGCCATCGTCAAGGACGGCCAGGTGGTGCTGGAGCGCGGCTACGGCGTGCGCGAGACCGGCAAGCCCGCGCCGGTGCAGGCCGACACGTTGTTTGCGATTGCCTCCAATACCAAGGCGTTCACTGCCGCATCGCTGTCGATTCTGGCCGATGAAGGCAAGCTCTCGCTCGATGACAAGGTCATCGACCATCTGCCGTGGTTCCGCATGTCCGACCCGTATGTGAGCGGGCAGATGCGCATCCGCGATCTGCTGGCGCACCGCAGCGGCCTGAGCCTGGGTGCAGGCGATTTATTGTTCTGGCCCAGCACCAGCTACACCACCGAAGAGGTCGTGCAGCGCCTGGCCAAGGTGCCGCTGAAGGGCGGTTTTCGCGACCGCTATGCGTACGACAACATCCTGTACGCAGTCGCCCAGAAGGTGATCGAGCAGGTCTCCGGGCAGAGTTACGCGGCATTTCTGCAGCAACGCATCTTCGACCCGGTGGGCATGCGCGGCACGCGCTTCAACGCCGACCATCTGCAGCCCGGCGATCACGCCGCAGTCGGGCATGCCAAGTACGACTTTACCGAGCTGCGCACGGTGGCGCCGCTGACCTGGTCCAACAACTCCGGCGCCGGCGGCATCTATTCCAGCGTGCACGACATGGCGCTGTGGATGAATGTGCAACTGGCCGGCGGCATCCTGCCCGATGGCAAACCCCTGTTCAGCGCCAAGCGTCAGCAGGAAATGTGGTCGATGATCACGCCGATCCCGATCGGCGAGGTGCAGGTGCCCGAGCTTGCCGCGGCGCGGCCGAACTTCGCCGGCTACGGTGAGGGCTGGAGCCTGAGCGATTACCGCGGCCATCGCATGGTCTGGCACACCGGCGGCTGGCCCGGCATGGTGTCGCGCCTGACGCTGCTGCCGGATCAGAAGCTGGGGGTGGTGGTGTTGACCAATCAGGAGGTGGGGGCTGCGTTCAATGCGGTGACCTTCCAGGTGCTGGATGCGTTCTTGCAGGTGCCGTCCACCGATTGGACCGCCGCTTACGCCAAGCTGGTGGAGAAGGCCGATAGCGATGCGGACGCGAGTTGGAACAAGCACCAGGACGCGCGTGCGTCGCGGTCCACGCCGTCGTTGCCGCTGCGCAGTTACGCGGCCACCTATCGCGACCCCTGGTACGGCGATGTGGCGATTGTCCGGGACGGCAAGCGGCTGCGCCTGCAGTTCGCCAGGACCGCCCAGTTGGTAGGCACGCTGGAGCATTGGCAGCACGACAGCTTCATCGTGCGCTGGGACGACCGCTCCTTGAATGCC
Organism: Xanthomonas sp. DAR33341; assembly: GCF_003992815.1. Lineage (NCBI taxonomy): Bacteria > Pseudomonadati > Pseudomonadota > Gammaproteobacteria > Lysobacterales > Lysobacteraceae > Xanthomonas > Xanthomonas sp. DAR33341. The sequence goes on from NZ_QEYV01000038.1 coordinate 38,147, forward strand.
GATGCCTTCGTCAATTTCGCGCTGACCCCGGATGGCGCGGTGCGCGAGATGCGCATGGAGCCGATTTCGCCGTTGACCGATTTCAGCTTCGATTTCCAGGACCTAGTGCTGACGCCGGTGCCGATGCCGACCGCTGCGGGCAAATGATGCAGGCAAGCGCGGATGACCTTCGCGCTGCGCCTGGCGGGCCCAAGCGCGCAGATGGGCTTGGATCGCCACGGCAGCCGCACGCTATCGAAGTGCGGCAGCTCCGGTTACGATCTGCGCACTTTTCAGGGATGTTGCCGCACGCATGACCACTCCGCAGATGTCGGTGTACTTCTTTTTGCAGGCGGCCGCGATTTTGTTGGTATGCCGGCTGGTCGGCATGCTGGCCAAGCGCCTCGGGCAACCGCAGGTGGTGGGGGAAATGATTGCCGGCGTGATGCTGGGGCCCTCGTTGTTCGGCTTGCTGGCGCCGGGCGTGCAGGCGGCCCTGTTCCCCAAGCAGACCATGGACGTGCTGTATGTATTCGCGCAGTTCGGCGTGGGCCTGTACATGTTCCTGGTCGGAACCGATTTCCGCGGCGACCACTTTCGCGCGCGCTATCGCAGCGCCATGAGCGTGTCGATGGCGGGCATCGCGGTGCCGTTCCTGCTGGCGTTCGCCATGTGCCCGTGGCTGATCAACGTGGATGGCCTGTTTTCGGAAAAGGCCAAGCTGACCGAAGCGTCGTTGTTCCTGGGCGCGGCGATCGCGATCACCGCTTTTCCGATGCTGGCGCGCATCATCCACGAACGCGGTCTGACCAATAGCCCGTTGGGCACCTTGGCGCTGACCGCTGGCGCGTTCGACGATGCCGCAGCGTGGTGCATTCTGGCCGTGGTGCTGGCCAGCTTCGGCGGCAGTTGGGGCAGTGCCTACCTGGCCATCGGCGGCGGCATCGGCTATGCGGTCTTCATGATTTTCGTCGGCCGGCATCTGCTCAAGCGGCTGGCCGATCATGTGGTGCCCGGCCAGCCGCTGAGCAACAGTGTCCTGGCGGTCGTGCTGATCCTGTTCTGCACCAGCGCCTGGGCGATGGATGCGATCGGCATCCATGCAGTGTTCGGCGGTTTCCTGCTCGGTGTCTGCCTGCCCAGGGGCGCACTGACCGAGAAGCTGCGCGAGATGCTGCAGCCGTTCGTCGTGGTGCTGTTGCTGCCGATGTTCTTCACCTATTCGGGCTTGAAAACCCAGCTCAGCGTGTTGCTGCAGCCGCAGATCATGCTGGCCGGCGTGGCGATCCTGGCCGCATCGTTCATCGGCAAGGGCGTGGCCTGCTGGGCCGCGGCGCGTGCCACCGGCGAGAACAACCGCGACGCCATGGCGATCGGTTCGCTGATGAATGCACGCGGGTTGATGGAGCTGATCATCATCAACATCGGCTTGCAGGCGGGTGTAATCGAGCAGGGCCTGTTCTCGGTGCTGGTGCTGATGGCGATCCTGTCCACGCTGATGGCCACGCCGTTGTTCAACTGGATCATGCGCCGCCACGCCCATGTGAGCGACGCGGTGCCGAGCCTGCAGTCGCGGTGATCGGTTGCGCAACTGCCCGCAGGTGCGGGCAGTTGCGTCGGCGTGCGCGTGGCCGGGCGTTGCGTCAATGCCCCAGCGGTAACTGCACGCTGGCCAGCAGGCCACCGCCGGGGCGATTGCTGACGACCAGTTGGCCATCGTGCGCCTGACAGATGGCCGAGGCGATCGCCAGGCCCAGGCCACTGCCGCCGGAATGCCGCGCGCGCGAGCTGTCGGCGCGCCAGAAGCGGTCCAGCAGGTGCGGCAATTGCGCGGGCGCCACGCCGGGGCCGCGGTCGCCGACGGTGAGCTGCACGCCGGTGCCATCGCGGCGCACCTCGATCTCCAGCAGCTTGCCGGCGGCGGCGTAGCGCAACGCGTTATCGATCAGGATCGACAGCACCTGGCCCAGCCGGTGCCGGTCGGCATGCAGGCGCAGCGCCGGATGCGTGGGATAGTGGATGGTCATCTGCGCCTCGCGCAGCGCCGGCCCCGCCCATTCGATGCGCTCGGCGACGAGCTCCCGCAGCTCGACGCTTTCCGGCTCCAGCACCAGCTGGCCGGCACGCGCCAGCGAGACCAGGTGCAGGTCGCCGATCAGGCGATTGATCTGCTCCAGCTGGCGATGCACCAGCCGCAGTTGCTCGGGTTCGCGCGGGAAGACGTCATCCAGCATGCCTTGCACGCGTCCCATCGCGGCATTGAGCGGGGTGCGCAATTCATGCGCCAGCATCGCGCTGGAGTCGCGTAATTCGCGCTCGTACTGCTGCAGCCTGCCGCTCATCGTATTGAAGTCGTCGGCCAGGGCAGTGAGCTCGTCCGGCGCGCCGCGCACCATTTGTGCGCGTGCGCCGAAATCGCCATCGCTGACCCGGTGCGCCGCGAAAGCTACCTGCGAAAATTGCCGCGACAGCGGCCGCGACGCGAGCAGGCCGCAGAACAGGATGACCGGCACCGAGATGGTCATCATGGCGCCCAGCATCCACCAGTCCGGATTGGCCAGCCCGGGCAGGAAATTTTCGATGTCGTAATAGCGCTGGAACAGCTCCCACAGGCGGGCCTGGTTGGCCCTGGGTTGCTCGATCAGCTGGGAAATCTCGGCACGCGGTTCGGCCGGCACATTGCTCAGGATCAGGCTGTAGCGCAGATTGAAATAGCACCACATGCCGAACGCGATGACCATCATGGTCACCACCGCCAGCGCGCTCATGCGCAGTCCGACCCACCACCACAGGGGCGCCTGGTTGCGCCAGGCATGAAACCGCCGCAGCACGTTCATTGAAAGCGATATCCCACTGCACGCACGGTGACCAGTACACCGGTGATGCCATGCACTTCGAGTTTGCGACGCAGGTTGTGGATGTGCGAATCCACCACCCGTTCCAATGCATCGCTGTCGGGCAGGCAGGCGTCGAGCAGTTCGCTGCGCGTAAAGGCCTTGAATGGGGTCTTAAGCAGCAGCGCGAGCAGGTTGAATTCGGTCGGCGTCAGATCCAGCGCCACGCTGTCGCCGTTTTCGTGCTGCACGCTGGCGACCACGGCGGCCGGATCCACGCTCAGCCGACCGTGCTGTAATGGCTCGCCCGGCGCGCGCACCGCCACGCTCCGGCGTAGCACGGCATGCACGCGCGCCACCACCTCCTTGGGGCTGTACGGCTTGACCACGTAATCGTCGGCGCCGTAGCGCAGGGCGCCGAGCTTTTCCGGCTCATCGCCAATGGCGGTGACCATGATCACCGGCGTGTCGCCGGCGCGGCGGATCGTCGACAGCACCTCGATGCCGCTGAGCTTGGGCAGCATCACGTCCAGCAGCACCAGATCCGGTGCCCATTGCCGGTGCAGCTGGATGGCGCGTTCGCCATCGCCGGCCACCGCCACATCGAAGCCGTCGCGGCGGAGATAGGCCTCCAGAATGCTGGCGCTATCGCTGTCGTCTTCCACCAGCAGAACCTTTTTGCCTGTCATGGCGTGTTGCCCTGTCGTCTCGATCAAATCTGGATAATTCCCGAAAACAACCTGGACGCTGCGGGTCGAGGATGTCGGTCGAGATTGGCTCTGTGCTCCGACATCATGATTCCACAAATTATTCCGCATCGTTGGTCTTGCCTGTGCCTGGTCGCCGCCAGTGCGGTGCTGGCGGCTGGCTGCTCGCTGACGCCGGCCTACCAGCGCCCGGTGGTCAGCGTACCGGCCACCTTCGGCAGCCCGCAGGCGGCATCCGCACCGGCATCCGGTCAGCCCGACGCCAATGCGACCGCCGCCGTCGCTCTGAACGCGCAAGAGCGCGCGTTTCTGCAGGCCTTCGCGCCAGACCGCGACCTGCGGCCCCTCATCGAGCGTGCCTTGGCGCACAACGGCGATTTCCGCCGTGCGGCGTTGCAGGTAGAACAGGCGCGTGCGCAGTACGGCATCGCGCAGGCGTCGCGCCTGCCGACGCTCGCCGTCGGCGCACAGCAGCTGCGGCAACATTTCGACAACCCGACGCTGGATGCGCGGTACCAGCAGGATCTGGTGATTGCCAATGCGGGGATCGGCAATTTAGAAGTGGACTTTTTCGGCAAGCTGCAGGCGATGTCCGAGGCCGCACGCCAGCGCTACCTGGCCAGTACCTATGGCCGCGACGCGGCGCGTGGCGCCCTGATTGCAGAGGTACTGCGCGCCTACACTGCCGAGCGTGCCACGGCGCAGGCGCTGCAACAGCTGCAATCGCTGGATGCCGACAGCGCTGCGTTGCTTGCCGTTGCCGAGCGGCAATATCAGGTAGGGCTGATTGCGCGCGACGAGCGCGATGCGCAGCGGCGCCAGGCCGACCAGGCCCATGTGACGGCCCTGCAGGGCAACGACAACCACGCTGCGGCGGTGCGTGCGCTGCAGTTGCTGGCCGGCTACGACAGCACTCCGGTACCCGGCGATCTGCAGGGTCTGATCGCCGCTGATACGCCTGCCAGTGCGTGGCGTGCCCTGGATTCGTCGCTGTTGCTGCAACGCCCGGACATCCAGCAGGCCGAGCTGGAGTTGCGCGCGGCCAATGCCGACATCGGTGCGGCGCGCGCGGCGTTTTTTCCGTCGATCACCTTGAGCAGCAGCGTGGGTACTGCCAGCGACGGATTGAACGGCTTGTTTTCTGCAGGCCATGGTGTGTGGAGCTTCATGCCGCAGCTGAACCTGCCGTTGTTCGATGGCGGCCGCAATCGCGCCAATCTGGATCTGGCGCAGGTGCGCGAACTCGCCGATGTCGTTGCCTACGAACAGGCAATCGAAGCTGCATTCCGCGAGGTCGCCAACGCGCTCGACGCCCACGCCACCTTGTCGCAGGCCGAACCGCGCTCGCGCGAGCAGGTCGAACGCGAGCAACTGCGCCTTGCGCGAATGCATGAACGCGTGGATGCCGGCCTTCAAGACCGCAGCGCGCTGCTGGCCGAGCGGACCCGCATCGCTCAGACCGAACTCGATTACCTGGATACCGCACGCCAACGCGTGCTGAGCCGTATTGCGCTGTTTCAGGCGTTCTATGGCGTGCGCCTGCCCACCGCTTCCTGACTTCCGACGGAGACCTTCGATGAACGTATCGTCCTTCAATCGCCTGCGTGGCAACCATACCGTTCGCGCCGGCGTCCTTGCCTGCATGAGCGCCATTCCGTGCGTCGCGCACGCACAAACCGATCTGACCGGGAGTTCGCGCCTGCTGGGAGACCGCACCGAGATCACGGCAGGCGCCGCAGCGGTTGCCACGCCGGAGTATGCCGGCGCCGAGCGCGCGCGCGTGCAATTCAACCCGGTGCTGGTGGTGCAGCGCGGCGTGCTGTTCTTCGACACCTCCCGCGGCGGCGGCCTGCAATTCCAGAGCAAGTCCGGTTTCTACATATCGCAATCGCTGTATTACGACCTGGGACGGCTGCAAAGCGACAGCAACTGGCGGCCGGGTTCGCGCCTGCTGGCCGGCATGGGCGATGTGCCTGGCTCGGTGACGTCGCGCACGCTGGTGATGCAGCAAGTGACGCCCTACATGAACGTCAATGCGGAGGCGGAATTCACGCTCAAGGATGCTGCGCGCCGCAACCGCTATCGCGCCGGGATGGAGTTCACCCTGCTGCATAGCGCCAGCGACACGGTCGCCCTGGACCTGGACGTGCATGGCGGCGACCGCCGCTTCAATCAGGCTTACTTCGGCGTCACCGATGCGCAAGCCGCGCGCACCCGCTTTGCCGCCTTCAATGCCGGGTCCGGTGCGTATGCCGCCGCGGTAGGTGGCAGCTGGACGCACTCGCTGGGCGAGCACTGGGCCACCACGTTGGGGGTTACCGGGACGCGCTACCTGGACAACGCCGAAGACAGCCCGCTGGTGGCACGCCGCAGCGTGGTGAGCGGCAATCTCGCATTGACCTACAGCCGCTGAGCGGCATGGACCGGGGGATCGAATGATGACGATGTTTTATCGCGGCCTGGTGTGCGGCACGTTGCTGCTGGGACTGGCCGCATGCAGCGGGCCGGATGCGCCGGCCAGCGAGACACCGCGCGCGGTGAAGCTGGAGCGCTTCGGCAGCGGGAGCGATAACCCGCTGCAGGTGCCGGCGCTGGTGCGCCAGGAACAACGCGCCGAGCTGGGGTTCGAAGGGGCAGGCCGTCTGTCGGCAGTGCTGGTGGATGTCGGCGACCGGGTGACCCGCGGGCAACTGCTGGCACGGCTGGACGATGAACCGCTGCGCCTGCGCGAACAGCAGGCCGATGCCAACGTGCGCGCGGCGCTGGCGCAGTCCGGCGAACGGCAGCTGCAATTGCGCCAGCAACAGGCAATGTTCGATGACGGTGCCAGTTCCAACGCCTCCTTGACTGCCGCGCGCGCGGCGGCAGATGCGGCCGCCGCGCAGCTGCAGGTGGCCAGGGCCGACCTGGCCATGGCGCGCCGCGGCACGCGTCTGGGCGAGCTCCGCGCGCCCTTCGATGGCAGCGTGGTGGCGCGCCTGCAGCAACCGCAGGCCGATGTGGCGGCAGGGCAGACGGTGCTGCAGGTGGAAGGGCAGGGCCATGTGCAACTGGTCGCCACGCTGCCGGCAACTGCCGGTGCCGGTCTGGTGCCAGGGCAAACCGTGCATGCCCGCGTGGTGGATGCGGGCGACGCGCCGGTCGAACTGCGTCTGCGCAGTCTTTCCAGCCGCCTGGACAATGCCACGACGGTACAGGCCTTGCTGGAACCGTTCGGCGCCGCGCCTTCGCTGCGCAGCGGCGACAGCGTGATGCTGACGCTGCCGACGCCTGCCGCTTCCACGCCGAGTGTGCCGTTGTCGGCGGTATTGCCCCGGCTCAACCGGCAACAGGCCAGCGTGTTCGTTTACCAGCCGGCAACGCGGGCCGTGATCGAACGCGCGGTCGACCTGGGAACGATCGTCGGCGAGCGCGTGCAGATTCTGCGCGGGCTGCGTGCCGGCGAGCAGGTGGTGAGCGCCGGCGTGGGCTTCTTGGTCAACGGCCAGCCGGTGACGCCACTGCAGGCGCAGACGCAGTTGAGCGGAGGTCGCACGCCATGAAGCTGACCCAGATGGCGATGCGCTCGAGCCGCCTGACATTGTTTGCCGCAGCGATGATCCTGATCGGCGGCATCGTGGCGTTTCTCGGTTTCCCATCGCAGGAAGAACCGTCGGTGACCGTGCGCGACACGCTGGTGTCGGTGGCCTATCCGGGCATGCCCAGCGAACAGGTGGAGAACCTGCTGGCGCGACCGGTGGAGGAGCGTCTGCGCGAGCTGGCCGGCATCAAGCGCATCGTCACCACGGTGCATCCGGGCAGCGCGATCGTGCAGCTGACCGCCTATGACGATGTGCAGGATCTGCCGGCGCTCTGGCAGCGCGTGCGCGCCAAGGCCGCAGAGGCCGGCGCGCAATTGCCTGCGGGCACCCTTGGTCCCTTTGTCGACGACGACTTCGGGCGCGTGTCGGTGGCGTCGATCGCGGTGACCGCACCGGGCTTTTCGATGAGCGAAATGCGCGGCCCGTTGCGGCGTATGCGCGAACAGCTGTACGCCCTGCCCGGCGTGGAGCAGGTGAAGTTGTATGGCCTGCAGGACGAATCGGTGTACGTGTCGTTTGACCGTGCGCGGTTGCTGGCGAGCGGCTTGACGCCGTCCAGCGTCATGGCGCAGTTGCGCGCGCAGAATGTGGTGGGTTCCGGTGGGCAGGTCGCGGTGTCCGGGCTGGCGCTGACCGTGGCCACGTCCGGCGAAATCCGCACGCCCGAGCAGTTGCGCGGCGTCCTGCTGAGCGTGCCTGGCGCACCTGCGGGCGGTGCCCGCGACGTGACCCTGGGCGAGCTGGCACAGGTGCAGGTGATGCCGGCCGACCCGCCGCAAAGCGCGGCCGTGTACCAGGGCCAGCCGGCGGTGGTGGTCTCGGTCTCGATGCAGCCGGGCACCAATGTCGCCGACTTCGGCAAGGCGCTGCGCGCCAAGCTCGACGACACCGCACACGAGCTGCCTGTCGGCTTCACCCAGCACGTGGTGAGCTTCCAGGCCGATGTGGTCGAGCGCGAGATGGGCAAGATGCATCACGTCATGGGCGAGACCATCGTCATCGTCATGGCGGTGGTGATGCTGTTTCTGGGCTGGCGCACCGGGTTGATCGTCGGCGCGATCGTGCCGTTGACCATCTTCGCCTCGTTGATCGTCATGCGTGTGCTGAACGTGGAGCTGCAAACGGTCTCGATCGCCGCCATTATTCTTGCGCTGGGCTTGTTGGTGGACAACGGCATCGTGATTGCCGAAGACATCGAGCGCCGTCTGGTGGCCGGCGAGGAACGCCGCCAGGCCTGTATCGATGCGGGCCGGACGTTGGCGACACCCTTGCTGACCTCGTCGTTGGTCATCGTGCTGGCGTTCTCGCCGTTCTTCTTCGGCCAGACCAGTACCAACGAATATCTGCGCTCGCTGGCCACCGTGCTCGGCGTGACGCTGCTGGGCTCGTGGTTGCTGAGCATCACGGTGACGCCGCTGCTGTGCATGTACTTCGCCAAGGTGCATGTCACCAAGAACAGCGACGCAGCCGAATCGCGGTTCTATCGCGGCTACCGCCGCGTGATCGAACGCGTGCTGCAGCACAAGCTGCTGTTCATCGGTGCGATGACGGCGATGCTGGCGGTGGCGGTCACGGTGCTGGTGTCCATTCCATACGATTTCCTGCCCAAGTCCGACCGCCTGCAGTTCCAGATGCCGGTGACATTGCAGGCCGGCAGCGATGCACGCCAGACCCTGCGCATGGTGAGTGAACTCAGCCGCTGGTTGGGCGACCGCCACGCCAACCCCGAGGTGGTGGACAGCATCGGGTATGTTGCCGATGGCGGGCCGCGCATCGTGCTGGGCCTGAACCCGCCGCTGCCGGCGGCCAACCAGGCGTACTTCACGGTCAGCGTGCGGCCGGGGACCGACATCGATGCGGTGATCGCACGGGTGCGCTCGCATGTGCGTAGCCACTTCCCCGCGCTGCGCGCCGAGCCCAAACGCTTTTCGCTGGGCGCCACCGAAGCCGGGATGGCGGTGTATCGCGTGGTGGGTCCGGACGAGTCGGTCCTGCGCAGCAGCGCTGCTGCGATTGCCAGGGCCTTGCGGGCCGTGCCGGGCACCGTGGACGTGCAGGACGATTGGCAGGCGCGCATTCCGCGCTATGTGGTGCAGGTGGACCAGCTCAAGGCCCGCCGCGCCGGTGTCAGCAGCGAAGACATTGCGCAGGCATTGCAGGGGCGATACAGCGGTGTGGATGCCACGTTGATCCGCGACGATGGCACCGGTGTGCCGGTTGTCGTGCGCGGCAGCACCGACGAGCGTGCCGCCAACGGTAATCCCGCCGATACGTTGGTGTACCCGCAGGCAGGCGGCGCACCGGTACCGTTGGCGGCGGTCGCCACGGTGCTGCGCGACAGCGAGCCGTCGGCGATCCAGCGGCGCAATCTCAGCCGTGCCATCACCGTGACCGCACGCAACCCGCAACTGACCGCGACCGAGATCGTCGAACGGTTGTCGGCGCCAATCGCCGCGCTCAAATTGCCGCCCGGCTACCGCGTGGAGATTGGTGGCGAGCTGGAAGATTCGGCCGAAGCCAATCAGGCCTTGCTGCACTACATGCCGCATGCGCTGGGCGCGATCCTGTTGCTGTTCGTCTGGCAGTTCAACTCGTTCCGCAAGTTGTTCATCGTGCTGTCGGCGGTGCCGTTCGTGTTGATCGGTGCGGCCCTGGCGCTGGTGATGACCGGTTACCCATTCGGCTTCATGGCGACCTTCGGCTTGCTGGCGCTGGCCGGCATCATCGTCAACAACGCGGTGTTGCTGCTGGAGCGCATCGAAGCCGAACTTGCCGACGGCCTGCCGCGCCGCGAAGCGGTGGTGGCTGCCGCGGTCAAACGGTTGCGCCCGATCGTCATGACCAAGCTCACCTGCATCGTTGGCCTGGTGCCGCTGATGCTGTTCGCGGGTCCGCTATGGACGGGCATGGCCATCACCATGATCGGTGGGTTGGCGTTGGGCACGCTGGTGACGCTGGGCCTGATTCCGATCCTGTATGACCTGCTGTTCGGTTTGCGCCTGCGCCGCAGTGCCTGAGCGTGGCGAACAAACCGTGGCGAGCGATGGTCACGCGGGCGTGGCCGGGGCACTCGGAACCGGGATGTACAAGCGGTACATCCCGACCTGGGCACCGGCCGCGCCCGCCTGGCGGTTGCGCTGTTGTTTTATCGCTGATCTAAACAGCGTCTGCATTCGCCTGCCTCGCACGCCATACTGATAACGGGCAGACGAATGCACGACACGATGACCAAGGCAAAAAAGAAATCCGCTCAGCAAGCGCTGCAATCACCTGCGCCGTTGTATCAACTGCATGTGGCATTGACAGGCAGTGCGCCGCCGATCTGGCGGCGCCTGCTGGTGTCGGGCGCAGTACGCCTGGCCACGCTGCATCGCGTGTTGCAGCCGGTGATGGGCTGGAATGGCGCCCATCCGTACGAGTTCGACTTCGGCGGCGGGCGTTACGGCGAATCCGGGCTGGATGTGCCCGAGCGCCCCCGGCTCAAGCACGCCGGGCGTGTCACGCTGGAAAGCGCGGTGGGCGAACTTAATGGCTTCGATTACTTCTACGGCGCCGGCCCTGGCTGGCAGCATCGCCTGCAAGTGGAAGCGCTGTTGCCGCCAGATGCGAGTCTGCGCGTAGCGCGCTGCGTGGACGGGGCCCATGCCTGCCCGCCAGATAGCAGTGGCGGTATTGCCGATTATCAGGCGCTGGTGCAGATCATCGCCGACCCGGACCATCCGCAGCATGTGCAGGAATTGGCGACCTTGGGCGGGCGCTTCGAGCCCGGGCATTTCGATCTGGCAGAGGTCAATCGCTTGCTCGCGCGCGTGCGCGAGTGATAGCGGTGGGCGCCTCATGGGCGAAGGCGCTACAAACCTCGCCTCTTGTTCTCCTCGCCAGGGCTTGACGCCTTGCGTGGCCTGATCAGGCCGCGCCTGCCGACCAGCGCCACTGCGGCTTGACGCCCGATCGGCTAGCCTGAGATCCCGGTGTTTCCGAAGTCTGCGCAATGTTCCGCTGGTTCGAGTCCCTGATCGATATTTTCCCGCCCATCGAGCGGGAGATGCCGCCACGCAGCGTGTGGCGCTTTTATCTGCATTATCTGCGGCCGTTGTGGCCGATCCTGCTGGCCACGTTGATCGCCGGGCTGCTGCTGGCGCTGGTGGAAGTGGCGATGTTCGACTTCCTCGGCCGCATCGTCGACATGCTTGCCGGCAAGCCAGGGCCGGACTTTTTCCGGCAGCATGCGGGCGAACTGATCTGGATGGCGGTGATCACCTTGGTGGCAAGGCCGCTTTTCACCGGCCTGCATAATCTGCTGGTCAACCAGGCGATCGTGCCGGGCCTGAGCAACCGTTCGCGCTGGTTGATGCACAACTACGTGGTGCGCCAGAGCCTGGGTTTCTTCAACAACGATTTTGCCGGGCGCATCGCCAACCGGGTGATGCAGACCGGCACCTCGCTGCGCGAATCGGCCGTGCAGATGGTGGATGCGCTGTGGTACATCGTGGTCTACACCGGCAGTGCACTGTGGCTGTTCGCGCAGGCAGACCCCTGGCTGATGGCGCCGCTGCTGCTCTGGCTGGTGGTGTACGTGGCGCTGATGGCGTTCTTCGTGCCGCGCATGAAGGCGCGCGCATGGGTTGCATCGGACGCGCGCTCCAAGGCGACCGGCCGCATCGTCGATGGCTATACCAATATTTCCACGCTCAAGTTGTTCGCCCATGCCGGCCGCGAACAGGCGTATGTGCGCGATGCCATCGACGAGCTGGCAGTGAAGCACCGCGGTCAGACCCGGGTGACCACCGCCATGGACACCGCCATCGCAGTGGCGAACGGCTTCTTGATCGTGGGGACCTGCGCGCTGGCGCTGTGGCTGTGGAGCCGCGGCCAGATCAGCGTGGGCGCGATCACCCTGGCGACCGGTCTGGTGATCCGTATCCACAACATGTCCGGCTGGATCATGTGGACGGTCAACGGCATTTTCGAGGACATCGGCACCGTGCAGGACGGCATGCAGACCATCTCGCAGCCGGTGCAGGTGCAGGATGCAGCCGATGCGGTGCCGCTGCAGGTAACGCAGGGGCAGGTGCGGTTCGAGCACATCCATTTCCATTACGGCAAGCGCGGTGGGGTGATCGCCGGGCTGGACCTGCAAGTGCGTGCAGGCGAGAAGATCGGCCTGGTCGGGCCGTCCGGTGCCGGCAAATCCACCCTGGTCAATGTGTTGCTGCGACTGTACGACCTGGAGCAGGGCCGGATCCTGATCGACGGGCAGGACATCGCAACCGTGACGCAGGAGAGCCTGCGTGGACAGATCGGCCTGGTGACGCAGGACACCTCGCTATTGCATCGTTCGATCCGCGATAACCTGCTGTACGGGCGGCCGCAGGCCAGCGAGGCGCAACTTCTCGACGCCGTGCGCAAGGCCCGCGCCGACAGCTTCATCGACACGCTGATCGATGGCGAAGGCCGCCGCGGTTTCGATGCGCATGTGGGCGAGCGCGGGGTCAAGCTCTCCGGCGGTCAGCGCCAGCGCATCGCCATTGCGCGGGTGTTGCTGAAGGACGCGCCGATCCTGATTCTGGACGAAGCCACCTCGGCGCTGGATTCGGAAGTGGAGGCCGCCATCCAGGACAGCCTGGACGCGCTGATGGGCAACAAGACCGTCATCGCGATCGCCCACCGTCTTTCGACCATCGCGCGGATGGACCGGCTGGTGGTGATGGACGGCGGCAAGATCGTCGAGACAGGCACGCATGCGCAACTGATCGCGCATGGCGGCCTTTACGCGCGGCTTTGGGCGCGGCAGACCGGTGGATTTGTTGCGGCGGATGCGTGACAAAAAAAGCGACGCGTGAGGATACGCGACTGCATTGGTACGGCTTGAAACTTGCCAAGGGAAATCAGCAAGGATCCAAGCCCCTCTCCTGCGGGAGAGGGGTTGGGGTGAGGGTACGGGGCGAAGCCACTCGCAAGGTTGGATGACGCAGCGCTTTTTTGTCGGTTGAATTTGCACAAAGACGGTGCGTCCTCCGTTAGCCACACGAGGCTGCGCCCGCACCCTCATCCGCCCTTGCGGGGTACTTTCTCCCCCATGAAGGGGGGCAATGTCCCAGAGGGAGAAGCGAGCCTGCTCACTCGATCGGCTGATCCAGCATCAGCTCGCGGGCGAAGCGTACCGGCGGGGCGCCGTACGACAGCATCTTGTCGTGATAGGCCTTCAGGTTGAACGTCTCGCCGAGCTTGTCCTGTACCGCCTTGCGCGTGTCCAGATGTTCCTGCACGCCGACGAAGTAGGTCGGGAGCTGCGCGGAGGAGAGCTGCGCACGCACCCACTTGCCTGAGGCTTCGCTTTCCTGCTGGAAGGTGTCGTGGGTCATCAGGCGCATCGCCCTGTCGCGATCCCAGCCGTCCACATGCACGCCCTGGTCGAGAATGGCATTGGCAATGGTGCGCAGGTAGAACTTGAGCTGCACCAGATGGAACAGCGGGTCGTTATCCAGGTAGCCTTGCTCCTGCATCATGCGCTCGGTGTATACCGCCCAGCCTTCGGCGAACATGCCCGAACGCAGCACCGCGCGCAGCGTGGAGGGGAACTTGGCCGAATGCCAGCCTTCCAGGTAGTGCCCCGGCGTGCCCTCATGGATGCTGAGCAGCTGGATCATGCGGGTGTTGTATTCGCGCAGGAACGAATCGACCTGTTTGTCGTTCCAGTCGTCGGGAATCGGCGACACCGCGTAGAACGTCTTCAGGTTCTTGTCGAGCGGGCCGGGCGAATCGCAATACGCAACCGCCACGCCACGCTGGAATTCCGGCATCAGGATGATGTCCACCGGCGAATCGGGCAGCGTCATCAAATCCTTCTGTCGCACGAATTCGGTCGATTGGGCCAGCGCCGCCTTGGCCGCGTCTACGACCTTGTCGCGCGCCGGCTTGTCGGCATACGCCAGTTCCAGGGCCGCTTCGATCGCCGCCTGCTGCTGGTCGTCGTTGGGCGATTCGGGCAACTTGGGCGCGCCGGGCGTGTCCTTGAGCACGGTGCGCGCGATCCGGTACATGTCGCTGCGCACGCGCTTGAGCTCGGATTCGGCACGCTGTTTGATATCGGCACGCGACAGCGACGACAGCAGCGCGAATTTCAGCTTCTGGTCGTATTTTTCGGCACCGATGCGGAAGTCGCCCTTGGCATTTGGCACCAGCACGGTGTCCAGCCAGGTCTGCTGCTCGGTCACTGCCTTGCGCAGGTTGTCGATGGCCGCCTGCGCACGCGCCGCCTCGATCGGGCCAAGCTGGCTGATGTTGGGGGCGATGAAGCTGTCGACGATGCTCAGGATGCCCTTGTTCTGCTTGGCCACCGTTTCGGCATGGATCTTCGGCACGCGCGCCGGATCCAGGTTCTCGCGTGCCTGCGCAAAGATGCTCGGGATCTTTTCCATGCGCTGGGTGGCCGCGGTCAGGCGCTCGGGCAGCGGCGCGAATTCGCGCGCCATCAGGCTGTACAGCGCGCTGCCGGCCAAGCCGTTGTAGACCTGCGGGTCCCAGGCCCAGCTTTGCAGCACCTCGGTGTTCCAGATCTCCGATTGCAGTTGATTGCGCAGAATGGCCGCATCCACCTGGTTCTCGCGCGAGAGCTTGGCTACCTCGATCGCATCCAGGGTGGCCAGCAGCTTCTTGCCCGCGTCCACGCTGCGCTGACGGCCGCCGGCGCTCAGGTCGTCGATCTGCGCATCGAAGCGGTGGTCGCCGGTCTGGGTGGCGGTCACCGGCGACAGCTGCATCCAGGTGTCCAGGGCCTGTTTGGATAATGCGGCAAAGCGCGCATCCGGGGTCTGTGCTTGGTTGGCGGCAGGCGCGGTTGCATCGGCGCGCGGCGATTGGGGCTGTTGCTGGCAGGCGGTGAGGCCGGTGAGCAGGGCGAGGACAAGCAGGCGTTGACGCATCGTGGGTCCTGGTGGAATCAAACCGCCAGCATAGGCATCTGCGCGCGCGGGCGCATCCGCCATTGGTGTAGGGCAGCCAATAAGTCGATGGCGCTCACCGCCAGGCGGGCGCGGCCGAGGCCTGGACCAGCTTGTGCCGCTTGCACCGGGCTTTTGCGCATCTTCCACGTTCCCTTACAGGTGCTCGCACGTGTGGGTGGCCGCTCCGATTCTGCCAGCCGTGCAGCGGCGCGATCGCCCGGGGCACACGACGGGTGCACCTTGCGGGCGCGATCGTTCGTACACTCCGGTTCCCGGGCGCCGCCTCGCTACCCAGGCGGCGCGTACACGCAACATCATGCTTGCCACCCGCACGGTGGCCTGTGCCAAGGAGGATCACATGCACTATGCCGGTACCTGTCATAGCGGACGCATTGCGTTCGATCTGCAGACCGAAGCGCCCATCACCGAGGTCTACGACTGCAACTGTTCGCTGTGTCGCCGCCGCGGCGGTTTGCTCTGGTTCGGCGCGCGTACGCAGCTGCAGCTTCAGGCCGTGCCGCAAGCTCTCGGCAGCTACCGCTTCAATCAGCACCACATCGATCACCACGATCGTCCGCAGTGCGGGATCGCGCCCTTCAGCGAGGGCCTCAACCCCAAGACCGGCGCAATGGGCGTCGCGGTCAACGTGCGTTGCCTGCCGGCCCTGGATCTTGCCGGGCTGCAGGTGCATGCAGTCGACGGAGCCAGCCGATGAGCCGCGCCATGCAGCGGTATGCCACGGCCATGCTGCTGGGATGGGCGCTGTGCGGGTGTGCAAAGCATCGCGCAGAGATGGCGGCCGACGGCGGCGCTGCGGCGCCGGCACCGCCCGCCGCGCAGGGCAATGCCTTGGCCTACGAGCACGATGTGCGCATCGAGCTGCCTGCCGACCAGATCGGCCAGCGCATCGCCGCGATACGCACTGCCTGCCAGGGCGCGCAGTTCGGCGATTGCGCCTTGCTGGCGGTCGAGCAGGAAGGCGGGCGCGATCCCAGTGGGCGCGTCAGCGTACGGCTGGCACCGGACGGGATCGAACCCATGGTGCAGTTGGCCGGCCAGCATGGCGATGTCGCCGCGCGTAGCACCCGGGCCGAAGATCTGGCGCAGCAGATCGCCGACACCAGCCTGGCGCAGGCGCGATTGCAGAAAGAGCATGCGCGCCTGCTCGAGTTGCAGCAGCGCCGCGATCTGGCGGTGACCGATCTGCTGGCCTTGTCCAAGCGGCTGGCCGAGATCGAAGCCGAAGCGCAGCAGACCCAACAGCAGGCCGCGCAGCAGCAACGCCGGGTGCGCACGCAGTTGCTGACCCTCAATTTCCGCAGTACCGGTGGCGCGCAGGGCAGGGGCGAGATCGCAGAAGCCGCCGCCGAATCCGGCGAGGTATTTTCCAGCAGCGTGGCATTCGTCATCCGCGCAGTGGCGGCGCTGTTGCCGGTGGCTGCGCTCGCACTGATCGCCGGCTGGTTGCTGCTGCAGGCATGGCGCTGGCGCGTACGTCGGCGCCGGATGTCCTGAGGCACCGCAGCTGCGCGGCCCTGCCGTGCAGCTGCGGGAAAGTCCGACTTGTCATTGCATGCGGCGTGCGTCGTTGGTGCTGGGTCGCACGTCGCTTGAGAGGCTTGGCGGCATGCCCAAACGCAGCAGGACGCATCACGGCATCACGTGCGATCCAGCAATGCAGCACTGTGGCCGCACGTAGGCTGCGCCCGGCTCAACCTTCGTCGACTTCGTATTCCACAAACACGTCCAGCTGCAGTGCCAGTTCTTGCACCGCGTCGCGGACCTTCTGCGCGGTGGCCTCATTGCCGGCTTCCACTTCGAACTCGTGGCTGCCCGGACCTTCGTCGTCCGACAGGCCTGCCGAGCTGGAATCTTCGTCGTCCAGGTGCGGCATCAGGTCGTCCACTTCTTCCACGTGCTCGATGCCGTCGATGCTTTGCAGCAGGTTGGCAATGGCACGCGCGTCGTCGTCGGTGCCGGTGATGCGCATGCGGAGGGTAGGCATGGGAGTGTCCTGTGGATTGGGGACATCAAGCCTAGGCATCGCGAGGACAAAACGAGGTGATGGTGTGCGTTGCTTGCGTCACGCGGGCTGTGCCGGCCATGCCTGGCTTGTGAGGGGCTCGGCATGCAACGCGCGGCCTACTGCGGCGCGCAGCATCGTCGGCATGACGTCATGGTGATGCGCATGATGGATGTTGCGGCAGCTCACCCGTGTGGCCATGGTCAGCGCGATCTCGTGCGTGCCGACCCGCCGCAATGCAGCCGACGAGCGGAAGCGCAGATGGTTGTCGTCGGCGCCCAGGGCGATCTGCACTTGCTGTCCATCGGCGTCGCTGCGTTGTGCCAGCACCGGGAAGCGCCCGGGATCGCCCCGTTCTTAGCGAAGGCCAGATTGCCGCTTCCTTCATTCCGTTGCCGGTGCTTGCCGCAAACGCCGCCGCGTACGCGGCTCCTGCACGCCTTCGCCCGGCGGCAACGCCACCAATTCGGCAGGCAGTGCCGGCATCGGGGTGCGTTCGTCCTGTGCTTCGCGCTTGAGCCAGTCGATGAACAATGCCGCGGCCGGGCTGAGTTCGCGGTGGCTGGGGTGCACGATGTAGTACGCGTAACGCGCCTTGAGCGTGGGGCCGGGCAGGCGTACCAGCTCGTAACGTTGCAGGTAGGGCTGGGCGATGTGCTTGCGCGCCAGCACCGCGCCCAGGCCATACACGGCGGCGCGCATCGCGTCGGTGCTGTCGTTGAAGGTATGCATCGGCGGCACGGTGGTGCCGCGGACCTGGGCTGCGCGGAACCAGTCGCGCCAACCCTGCGGCGACATATCGGTCAGTAACGGCAATTGCGCGATCTGCGCCGGCGTGCGCAGTGCAGCCACTTCCGGCAACGACGGCGAGGCCACGGGGAACAGCTCGTCGTCCATCAGATGGTGCGAGGTTAGCCCGGGCCAAGCGCCTTGGCCATAACGAATACCCAGGTCCGGGCCGCCTTCTTCGAAACGCGAAAACGCCGTATCCGATTGCAGGTCCATGCGGATATGCGGATAGGCGCGGCAAAAGCGCGGCAACCGCGGCAATAACCAGCAGTACGACAACGACCGCAACGTGGTGACCCGCAGTGGAATGGCGTCTTCGCGTGGATGCAGGTTGCCTGCCACCGCAGCGATCTCTGCCAGCGCGGCGGTGGCCGCATCGGCCAGCTGGCGGCCTTCGGCGGTGAGTTTGACGCCGCGCGGTAGCCGCTGGAACAAGGTCGCACCCAGCAGCGCTTCGAGCTTGCGCACATGGTGGCTGACTGCGCTGGCGGTAAGGTGCAGTTCTTCGGCGGCGTGGGCGAAATTCTGGTGGCGGGCGGCAGCGGCGAACACGCCCAACGCGGGCAACAGGGTAGGGCGCAGATTCATCGAGGCATGAGTGAGATTTGTGGCTCGCCCCGATACTACGCGCTTGTCGCGCCCACGGTGGCAACCGATGCTGCGTCATCCCCTCGCGACGATCGTGCCATGTCTCTCAGTCTGCCCGCTGCTGTCTTCCGCCGTTTCATCCCCGCATGGCGGGGTTCGGGAGCACGGTCATGAGCGCCCAATCGTCGGTGCAGCCCGAGCTTGCGGTACGCCAATGGCGTACGCCGCTTGAGCTTGGTTTTCTGGGAGTCGTGTGGGGCTGCTCGTTTTTGTTCATGCGCGTGGCCGCGCCCAAGTTCGGCACCGTGGTGCTGGTGGAAATTCGCCTGGCGCTGGGTGCATTGGTGCTGCTGCCGTTCCTGTGGCTGGCGCGCGAACGTTTTCCGCTGCATCGCTGGCCGATACTGGCGGCCATCGGTGTGCTCAACTCGGCATTGCCGTTCCTGCTGTTCGCCTGGGGCGCGCAACACGCACCGGCGGCAGTCGGGGCGATCTGCAATGCGATGACGGTGTTGTTTACCGCGCTGATCGCCTTCCTGTTTTTCGGCGAACGGATCGGCACGCGCCGCGCGCTGGCCTTGCTGGTGGGGTTCATCGGCGTGCTGGTGCTGGCCACCGGCAAATCCGCCGGTTTGAGCGTCGGGCCGGCAGCGCTGGCTGGCGCGACTGCCTCGCTGCTGTATGGCATCGGCTACAACCTGGTGAAGCGCCATATGGGCGATTTGCCGCCTGCTGCGTCGGCGGCGTCGACCCTGGGCTGCAGTGCGCTATTGCTGGCGCCATTGGCCTGGTGGCAATGGCCGACCACGCCGGTGCCGGCGGTGGCGTGGGCTTGCGCCACCGCATTGGGCGTGGTGTGCACCGGGCTGGCGTTCTTGATGTATTACCGGCTGATCCAGCGCATCGGCCCGGCGCGTGCGTCCACGGTGACCTATCTGGTGCCGGTGTTCGGCGCGCTGCTGGCATGGTCGCTGCTGGGCGAACCGCTCACCTGGACCATGCTGGTCGCTGCGGTGCTGATCCTCGGCAGCGTCGCCTTCAGCCAGCGCGCCCGCTGACTGAGCGCGCTCGTCGTTCCGCAGATGTCCGAAACCGGTTCTGCTTTGCCGATTCCCGATTCCCGATTCCCGATTCAACCAGCAGGCGGCACCCGCACCGGCAACGGCACATTGCACAGGTCGATGTGCCCGGCCGGGCGCTTGTAGAAATCGTCCTTGCGGTTGCGGCGCGCTTCGACCACATCGCGGAAGGTCTGGCTGTCGGTACGCAGCAATTGCAGCGGTGTGCGCTCGGGCGCAGGCACTTCGCTGGCCAGCCGAATTGCGCGGATCGGTGCGCGTTGCGCGGGGTCTTCGTAAAAGCCCATCGGGTCGGGACCGCGTGGCGTGACGCTGAGCAATTCCATGCCTTTGACCACACGCCCGACCACGGTGATGTTGCGATCCAACTGGCGCGGCGATTGCCCCGTGACCACATACAGTTCGGCGCCGATGCTGCTGTCTTCGTCGTTGTTGCGGCCCGCGCCCAGGGTGCCGTAGCAATGCGCCAGCCAGGTCTTGCCGGTGGTCGTGTCGCGGCCGACCGGGAAGCCGTCGACAAAGCCCACCTGCGGCGCCCAGCCATCGCTATCGGGCAGGCGCTGGAAATCCAGGCCCTGCGATGCGCGTTCGAATTCGGCCGGCAGATGCGTCTTGGCCGAGCCGAGCGATTTGGCTTTGGCTGGCGTCTCGCCATCCGGGTCGCCGAACTGCACCACGAAATTGTCCTGCGAGCGATAGATGCTCAGCCCGTCCCAGAAGCGCTCATGCGCCAGCGTACCGATGTTGGCGACGTGCTCTGGCGCGAATTGCGGCGCCAGCTCGATGATGACCCGCCCGGCATCCAGTTCCAGGTACAGGGTGCGGTCCGGATCGAGCACGCGCCACGCACTGGCCGGCGAGCTGTCGAGAATCTGTTGCGGGCTACGGTAAGCCGCGTTGGCGGCTGCGGGTAACAGCAGGGCGAGCAGGCAGGCAGAAGCAACGGTGCGCAGGGGCATGAAGGCAGCCAGCAGGGAGGTGCCTGCGATTCTTGCCGACCACGCGCCCGGACGCAAAGCATGCATCGCATGGCATGACGCCGACGCAGTGCGCCGGCGTCATCCCGAGATGCGAAGACCTGCCGCAGGCAGGAGGTTACGGATTGTTGCGCACGTGCGGGCTGGTGTGATGCTCGGCAGTGTCATGGTTGTTGCGAAACAACGGTACCAGCTGCCACAGCGCAGAGATGCCGACCAGCGTGTAGACCACGCGCGACAGCAGCGCGTCCTGCCCGCCGAATAGTGCGGCGACAAGATCGAACTGGAACAGGCCGACCAGCCCCCAGTTCAGGCCACCGACGATAAGAAGCACCAGAGTGATGACGTTGATCGTTTTCATGAAAGCATTCCATGTGGGTTGGGAGACCCCAGACTCCGCATGCCCCAGCGAGCGGCCCGTGAGCGTCGCCCACTTGCGGTGCGCTTTGCACACATGTCGCTCACAACCGCCTGACCTGCACGCGGTGTCGGCGCGCCCAGGCAACGGTCGCCAGCCGCACGAGCGCCGAATGATCGATGCCTTGGCAGACCGGAGGCGATCCGACCTCAGATCGGGGCGATATCGCATCGTTCACCGTCGAGGCGAACGATGCAGCGGCATCCATCTTCCGCCTGACGCTGCCTCTGATCCGGCACTGAGTCCGCTTCGGCGTCCGCCCGCCAGCGCGGCTGCCAAGGGAGCAGCACACTCATCGACATCGACATGGACAACGACAAAGACAACGGATAAGGCCGAGTCCGGTGCGGCGGCTGGCTTCGCAGGTTTCCGAAATCGTTCCGGCGAGCGAAACAGCGTGAGCGACACTCCGACCGCTGTGAACTGGCGTTTGCATCCGTCGACTGCGAGGCGTGATGAAGCCGGCAGTCGAACGGCCTTCGCACACTGCAGTAAGGTGCGCACCTGCGCTGCGATGAATAGTCGGGCGGCTCCACAATCGCGGCATCTATCGAACAGAGCCCGCATCGGGACCACGCTGTCTGCATGTCGGCAGTGCGTGCGGCTTGCGCTTTGCCGATCGATGGCTTTGTCCAGCGCTCGGGGCACGTCATCCGGCATGTTGCAGGCAGGCAAAGCCTTCGCAACATGCCGGATGATCACCTCACATCAAGTCCTTGGCGTGTTTGCCGGCCATGCGGGCGAACTGGTGGAGTTCCATCCCCAAGTCCCGAGCACTCTTGGACCGCGTTATCTCGTTGCTCGTCTGCCCCAGCCTCGATCGGTTCGGGCTACTCGGGGCCGAAACATGCTCCCGGCGCGGCGGTGCCGCCCTGGATGTCGATGGTAAATCCTGTGGCTGGCTGGAAGAGGCGCTTGCCTCCTGCGCAGGCAACGCTCTTGCCGCTGCTAGCAGCGCTTCAACATCATTGCCATCCAACAAGGCGTTGATTGCCTTGCTGGCCTTGGTCGCACGGCGCTGGGAGAGCGTTTCATGCATGGCGCCCATGATTCCGCGGCTGACCTGCTCCCGCAGCCCGATGTCGGTGCTTCCCTCGCGACGGTTGTTCTTGATGGTGATGGCGGTGTGCTGGTTCAGGGCGCCAACGGCGGCCATGCCCCCGGATATCGCCGACACCGCCAGGCTTTCCCCGACCGGAACATTGCGGGTCCCGCCTTGGGCGGCCGAAACGAGTTTGCTGATCACCGAGGATGCGGCGCTGCCCAAAAAGACCAGATGGAACATCTGGCCGATGCGCTGTGCGGTTTGCGCGGTGAACTCAAGATAGTTGTATTTCTTGGCGATATCGTTGAACAGCTGCTGCGACAGCACGGATTTTTCGGCACCGATAAGCAGCTTGGATGCGGTGCCGTTCGGGTCGATTTCGTCGAGCCTGCCCTCACGCAAAGCCTCAAGGTCGTTGCGCAGCAAGCGCAGGTCCTGCATGGCCTTGCTGGCGTCGCCGGCTTCGATGTCGCGGTCGTCTGCCGTGATTGCGCCGTGCTGCGCATCCTCTCCTGTCACCGCATCCGCCAGCAGCTTCTCCAGCTCGGCGACCCCGGCGGTGACGCGCTTGACCAGGGCTTGGGTGGGCGACTGGATCAGGCTGCGTAGTTTGTCGGTCTTGATGTCATCTCGGCTGACCGCCGCGCCGCTGGTCAGCTTCTGCTTGCCTGCGGGGGGCAGGACATCGGCGTACAGGAGGTTGAGCTTGTTGTTGGCTTCCTGCTTGGCCTGCTCGTCGAAGCCGGCGGCCACATGTTGCGCAGCCGTCATCAACATCGCGCCAACGGTCTGCGCCGTCGGCGACAGCGCACGCATCGCGCCTGTCTTGCTGAGCAGCCCCAGCGTGCTGGCGACCGGCGAACGCAAGATGCGTGGAATCGCCTGCCAGCGGTTGCCCTGCCACTGGCGATCGTGCGCGCCCTGGGTCATGACGAAATCATGCTGGGCCTGGTGCAGGTCCTTCTCTGCTGTTAGCAAGACCTCGGCTGCTGCCGCGCGTTCTGCATGTGGGGAATTTGGGTCACGCTGAATCTCGCGAAACCTGTCGCAGGCGTTGGCGAACGTTTCGATCTTTTCCTCGAGGGCGCTTGCCAGTTCGGGGAGCCAGTGCTTGTCATTGATCTGCTTCTTGTCCGGCACGATGACGTGGGCGCCGTGTTCGCGAATCGACTCGCACAGGCTGACAACCGCCGATTGTTGGCCGGCATTCACAGGTGCGGCGACCAGCAT
This sequence comes from Xanthomonas sp. DAR33341, assembly GCF_003992815.1. NCBI lineage: Bacteria > Pseudomonadati > Pseudomonadota > Gammaproteobacteria > Lysobacterales > Lysobacteraceae > Xanthomonas > Xanthomonas sp. DAR33341. The sequence continues at coordinate 61,343 of NZ_QEYV01000038.1, forward strand.
GGTGGCCAGGCCGAACCCAGCGCCGGCCCAAGGCTGGCGTGTCGCATAGTTGATCCACGGCGAGACGATGTACTGCATGGCGTTGGTGAGGAAGCTGCCGCTCGGGTTGGGCAGGCCGGAGAGCAGCGCGGTGCGTCGCAGCGTGGCCACGTCGTTTTCGTTCAGCCCCTGCGCCTTGTACCAATCGATCACATCGTGTTCGCTGATGCGGCTGACCAGGTCCGCATGCGTGGCCGCGCGTGCCTGCGCACCCGTGGCGCCGGGCGATTTCATCGGCCTGAGCCTGCTGATCAGATCGGCCGCCAAGTCCGGTGCGATTGCGCGTGCATTGTCCGAGGCCAACTGCCGACGAAGCCGTGCCAGCGTCGCCCTGGTTGCAGTCGATGAGGTGACCGGTTGCGGAGCGAGGGCCTGTGCGTCTTGCTCGGGCCTGGCTAGCAGCGCCTCTAACGTGGTTCCGCTACTGCGCCTGACGGGCGCGCGCCCAAGTGGGCTGAGTGCGGGATCAGGCGAGGATTGGTGGGTAACCCCCGCAGAGGTGGAGGGAACGGCGAGCTCTGTTTCCTGAATCTCCTGCGAGTGCGTCCTCGCACTGCGGCTGGCCGGATCGACGGATGCAGATGACTTCATTGGATATATCTCCTGACGTGTATACGGCAGATAGATTGCTTGCGTACCAGACGATTGGTGCGCATCGCATGGATTGCATCGCAGATGCCGTGGAACCTCCCTCCCTTGGCGAAGTTCCTGTTGCAATCCGGAGCCTGCCGGTATTGATGGAAGCGAAGTGGTGAATGCACTGCGCGAAAATTGAACTACCAGACGCGCATGCCACCTGTCTGAACAGCAGATTTTCTATCGCCGTACGCGAACCAAATCAGGTTCCGCAACGGCGCTTGGTACGCAATCAATGTTTGGTGCGTGATAGAAGGGCGGTTTTTAATGCACTGGAATTCGGCGATCGGCCCGTCCCTGTCTCGTCGGCACTATCCAAGATGCGCGTCCATGGCGAGCAGGTCGTCGCGGATGCATGCCATGGCGCTGGGCTTCGGGATGGCCGCACCGAACTGCGTGCGAAGCGCCGGTCATTCGAGAGTGGTATGGCCTGAGGTGCGGAAAAAATCTGCGGCCACTACAGCCTTGATAGCTGACTTGAGTAAACAGGCAAGTTGGATCAGGAGCGCGCCATTGCGGCGGCCGAGCAGGACAGAACGATCTCACGCGCCTTTGCAGAAGCTCGCCGGGGCCCTTGGACACGGCGCTTGGCTTGCTTTGGCCGCAGGCCCAGGGCGAGCTGGCGCGCGCCATGGAAGAGGGCATGGGCGTGCCTGTGCCGCTCAGCCCCGACGTCGGCCGATTGCGCGATGCGTTGCAGCAGCTGAGAGGCCAGGTGGCTGCGCAAGCGGTCTCGATTGCGACCATCGGCGATGCGCTTGGCCGGCTGGCCGATCTCCCCGTCGCGGTTGAAGGCGAAGGCCGCGCGGTAATCGCAGAATCGTCTGCGCAATTGAACGCGCTTGGCGCGGCTTTGCGTCAGAAGGAGGGGCTGCAGCAGTGGCAACAGGGTAGACCTTGAGCGCCGCCCAGACGCGGGCCTGGCCAGGGCCATCACCAAACGCAAGCGCTATGAGTTGCAGCTTGGACTGAGGCCCGTAGCGCCTGCGTCAGCTCGTCGTTATCTGCATGCCGGCACGCAGGCTTGTCTCTGCGCAACGGGTTCCACGTGAATGCCGCCTACGGCCTGATACGAAACCGATGTGCGTTGCGCGACAAGTGCAGCAATGGGCCAGCACGCTTGCGGCTGCGGGGGAGCGACTAGCGCTGCTCACATCGCAAAGGTTCTGCGCGTTCCTGCTACGGCATTAGCACCTGGTCATGAGGGCGTGCAGGTGTCTCGCTCCGGCATCATCCGTTGCATGAGCGGCGGGTCGAGCGAAAGCATGTATCGTCGGATCAGCTGGCGTGGCAGCGATCACTGCCGTCATCCTCAACGTGCCGGCTTGCGTTTGACGTAGAGCTGCTTGCGCACGCGTGCCACCACCTCGCCGTCGCGGTTATGTACGTCGTTCTCGAACCAGCGCAGATGTTTCTCGCCGTTTGCAGTGGCCTGGCGCAATTGCGCCAGCACGCTGTCGTCGATAACGAAATCCGCCGTTACCGTGCCGCGCCCGGGCTTGACGAATTCGATGCTGCCGGCCTTGTCCCACACATAATAATCGCGGCCCAGGCTGTGCATGGTCAGCAGCATCCAGAACGGGTCGGTCATCGCAAACAGGCTGCCGCCGAAATGGGTGCCGACATAGTTGCGATTCCACGGGCGCTGGCGCAGCTCCACCCGCGCAAAACGATAGTCGGCCGAGAGCACGGTGACGTGGATGCCGGCGAATAAAAACGGCGGCCATAGATTGATGCCTAACTTGAACAGCGATGGGCGCATGCGGGCCTGTTTCCTTGGCGAGGGAAGTGCTCAGCATAACATTCGCATGCGTATGGAGGCTTTGCCGCATGCCGACATCGAGGCGGTCGTGTTCGTACTGCAAGCCCGGTCCAGACGATGTGTCATCTCCGGTTCGCAGTCGCATGGTGTGCATTGCCGCTTTGTGCACACCGGGCAAGAGCCCACCGTGGTGGTGCAGCCTTCGTAGGAGCGGACCTGGCCGCGACGGCGCGCTCCCGGGAATACCTTATCGGGGACTGGCGAGTACCCCCTGGTCGCGGCCGGGTCCGCTCCTACGTGTCCGTGTGGCGCCGAAGCGCCATCGGCTGTCAGAACACCAGCGCCGACATCTTGCGACGATAGCGGCCGACCAGATCTTCGTCCTCGATCACACGAAACGCATCGATCAGGCTACGGCGCGGCAGGTTGTCGTCGAACGTGCGGTCCTGCCGCAGCATTTCCAGGAACTGCTCCAGCGCCGCTTCGTCGTTGCCGTCGAGCAGATGGCGCACGCCGAGCAGGTGACGCGCGCGCAGGTCGGCGCTGTTGGCATCCACGGCGGACTGCAAGGTGCCGGCGTCCGGGGCGTCCTTGAGGACATTGGCAAAGCTCAGCCGCGCCTTGGCGCGCACGGCGCGGTCGTCGGTGGCCAGGTTGGCGGGCAGGGCGTCGATCAACCGCTCGGCCTCGGCAGTGTCGCCGGTCTTGAGCAGCGCCAGCGCCAGGTCCAGCTTGAGTTCGTCCTTGTCCGGCTCGGCAGCGATCGCCTCACGCAGCGCCGCGGCCTGCGCCTGCGGGTCGAGCGGCGCCAGCGGCACGTCTTCTTCGGCCACCTGCGGTTCGGCCGGCAGCACGCCGTGCTGGCTCAGGAATTCGCGCACCTGGCCTTCCGGCATCGCGCCGGGGAAGCCGTCGACGATCTCGCCGCCCTTGACCAGGAATACCGTCGGCACCGAGCGGATCTGGAACGCCGCAGCGATCTGCTGTTCCTTGTCCACATCGACCTTGCCCAGCTCGAACGCACCGTTGTACTCGCCGGCCAGCTTTTCCAGGATCGGCGTCAGCGACTTGCAGGGGCCGCACCAGGTGGCCCAGAAGTCCACCAGGACCGGTGTCGTCAACGATTTCTGCAGGACCTCGGTCTCGAAGGTGTCGGTGGTGGCATCGAATACATGCGGCTTGTCGGACATGGGCTTCCAGAAGTTAAGTGCGGCAACAGTGGGAGGTAATGGTGGCAAACGCGGCTGACACAAGCCTAGCCGCGATGACCCGCGCACGTGCCCGGGTCAGGCGCCTTCCGCATGGCCGTGGCAGCGTCAGGGGTTCACGCCGCGCCCGACCGGCACGACAATGCCGCGTTCTGGTGGCGCTTCGCGCCCCGAGTGGGAGTAAGCCAATGGCAACCACCGAGCGCGCACAGCGCTACATGGGCCTGATCGCCGCAACGGTTTTCGTGCTGGCGCTGGCCGGTTTCGGCGTCACGCTGCCGGGCTATCTGCAGGCCAGCCATCCGGTGGCGCTGCTGGGCGCGCAGGGGGTGCCGCATGCGCTGGGCTTCAATCTGGTCGCCTTCGTGCTGGTGGGCGCGCTGGGCATGGCCACCGGGGTCAGCCTTCTGGCGCGCATGCCGCCCAAGGCGAGCTGGAGTCTGCGCGTGGGCGGGCAGTTGATCGTGCTGGCCGGCCTGGCCTTTCTGGGCATGGGCATGCTGCCGCTGGACCCCGCCGATCTGGATGGCCGCGCCAGCCAGGCCCACGCCACCGCCTGGTTGTTGTGGGCCGTGGCGTTCGTGCCCGGTATGTTGTTGATTGCCGCCGCGCTGCTCAACGATGCCACGACCCGCAGGCTGGCCTGGTTGAGCCTGGCGGCAGGACTGTTGGTGGCGGTGCTGGCATTCGGCCCGCCGGGCCTGATGCGCCAGGCCATTGCGCAACGGCTGGCGTTCCTGGCCTGGGTCGGCTGGCTGGCAGTGGCGGGCTGGAGCTGGCCGCAGAAGCCGGCCACGCTGCGGTAACGGTTTGGTCCACCTGCTGCACTGCGGTACCCTGTACCGCTTTGCACCGCCCGAGCATCCGCTCCCAATGTCCACCGTCGAACCGAACGTCTACGACCCGCAGCAGGTCGAAACCTCCGCCCAGCAGTTCTGGGATGCCACCCGCGCCTTCCAGGTCGACGAGAACTCGGAGAAACCCAAGTTCTATTGCCTGTCGATGCTGCCGTACCCGTCCGGTGCGCTGCACATGGGCCATGTGCGCAACTACACCATCTCCGACGTGGTCAGCCGCTACAAGCGCATGACCGGCCACAACGTGCTGCAGCCGATGGGCTGGGACGCGTTCGGGCTGCCGGCGGAAAACGCTGCCATCAAGAACAAGACCGCGCCGGCCAAGTGGACCTACGCCAACATCGAGCACATGCGCGCGCAGCTGAAATCGCTGGGCTACGCCATCGACTGGTCGCGCGAGTTCGCCACCTGTACGCCGGACTATTACGTGCACGAGCAGCGCATGTTCACCCGGTTGATGCGCAAGGGCCTGGCGTACCGCCGCAATGCGGTGGTGAACTGGGACCCGATCGACCAGACCGTGCTGGCCAACGAGCAGGTCATCGACGGCCGCGGCTGGCGCTCCGGCGCGGTGGTGGAAAAGCGCGAGATCCCGCAGTGGTTCCTGCGCATCACCGATTATGCCCAGGAACTGCTCGACGGCCTGGACCAGCTGGACGGCTGGCCGGATTCGGTCAAGACGATGCAGCGCAACTGGATCGGCCGCTCGGAAGGGCTGGAAATCCAGTTCGACGTGCGCGACCCCGATGGCGCCACACTGGACCCGTTGCGTGTGTTCACCACCCGCCCGGACACGTTGATGGGCGTGACCTTCGTGTCGATCGCCGCCGAGCATCCGCTGGCGTTGCACGCGGCCAAATCCAACCCGGAACTGGCCGCGCTGCTGGAAACGCTCAAGCACGGCGGCGTGTCAGAAGCCGAGCTGGAAACCCAGGAAAAACGCGGCATGGCCACCGGCCTGACCGCGGTCCACCCGATCAGCGGCGAGCAGGTGCCGGTGTGGGTGGCCAACTTCGTGCTGATGGGCTACGGCACCGGCGCGGTGATGGCCGTTCCCGGCCACGACCAGCGCGATTTCGAATTCGCCAACAAGTACGGCCTGCCGATCGTGCAGGTGGTCAAGCTGCGCGAGCCGCGCAACGAAGAAGAGCAGACCTGGGATGCCACCCACTGGCGCGATTGGTACACCGACAAGAGCCGCGAACTGGAGCTGATCAATTCGGCCGAGTTCGATGGCCTGGATTTCGGCGGCGCCTTCGAAGCACTGGCCGAGCGCTTCGAGCGCAAGGGCCAGGGCCAGCGCCGGGTCAATTACCGCCTGCGCGACTGGGGCGTGAGCCGCCAGCGTTACTGGGGCTGCCCGATTCCGGTGATCTATTGCGCCAAGTGCGGCGCAGTGCCGGTACCGGAAGACCAGTTGCCGGTGGTACTGCCGGAGAACGTGGAATTCTCCGGAACCGGTTCGCCGATCAAGACTGATCCGACCTGGCGCCAGACCACCTGCCCGGACTGCGGCGGCCCGGCCGAGCGCGAAACCGATACCTTCGACACCTTCATGGAATCGAGCTGGTACGTGGCGCGCTACACCAGCCCGAAGGCGCGCGACATGGTCGACCGCCGCGCCAATTACTGGATGCCGGCCGACCTGTATGTGGGCGGTATCGAGCACGCGATCCTGCACCTGATGTACTTCCGCTTCTATCACAAGCTCATGCGCGATGCGCGGCTGGTGGACAGCGACGAGCCGGTGACCAATCTGCTCACCCAGGGCATGGTCATCGCCGACACCTTCTATCGCGATGCCGACAATGGCGGCAAGGACTGGATCAACCCGGCCGACGTCGAGATCCAGCGCGACGAGCGTGGCCGTGTCACTGGCGCAGTGTTGGTCGCCGACGGCCAACCGGTGCAGATCGGCGGCACCGAGAAGATGTCCAAGTCCAAGAACAACGGCGTGGACCCGCAATCGATGGTGGTCAAGTACGGCGCCGATACGGTGCGGCTGTTCTCGATGTTCGCCGCGCCGCCGGAGCAGTCGCTGGAGTGGAACGAGGCCGGCGTGGACGGCATGGCGCGCTTCATGCGCCGGCTGTGGGCGCAGGTACACAAGCATGTGGGCGAGGGCACGGCGGTCGCGCTGGATGTCGCCGCATTGAGTGCCGAACAAAAGGCGATCCGCCGCAAGACCCACGAAACCATCGGCAAGGTCGGCGACGACTATGGCCGCCGCCACAGCTTCAACACCGCCATTGCCGCAGTGATGGAACTGTCCAACGCGCTGGCCAAGTTCGACGACGCCAGCGAACAGGGCCGCGCGGTGCGCCAGGAAGCGCTGGAAGCGATGGTGCTGCTGCTCAATCCGATCACCCCGCACGCCAGCCACGCGTTGTGGCAGGTCCTGGGCCGTGGCGAGACGCTGCTGGAGAACGTGGCCTTCCCGCAGGCCGATGCCAGCGCGCTGGTGCGCGATGCGTTGACGCTGGCAGTGCAGATCAACGGCAAATTGCGCGGCACGATCGACGTCGCTGCCGACGCGACCCGCGAACAGATCGAAGCGCTGGCGCAGGCCGAGCCGAACGCCGCCAAGTTCCTCGAAGGCCTGAGCGTGCGCAAGATCATCATCGTGCCGGGCAAGATCGTGAACATCGTCGCCGGCTAAGTCGTGCTGGTCCGGCGGGTTGCCTTCGCCGGTCCGGGCAATGCGCCGGATCGGCGTGGCAACGGGGTTGTATGGTGGCGGGGCGTTCCAGCGCGCATGTGTGTGCTGACGCGGTCAGGACGCATCGGTGATGTTGCCGCTGTGGCTGCTGCAGACCGCACCGGCGTGCGATGTGCGGGCGTGCCGTTGCGACGGCTCTGGTCATGCACTGCGTGGGCGCGCGGCAACACCGAAGGCGAGAGGTGATCGGCGCGAAGCGCCAGGCGTCTGCGGCGTTTGTTCCATCAGTGCGTGACGACGCGCTGCTGGGCTTTTTAGGGAAACCACTGCATCGGCGCGTGGCGTGGCTTACGTGGGCACGGCTTTCGTTTTCGACACTGCCCTTCGCTGGCGCGCACGGGCGCTTGGGGGAGTTTGCAGCGGTTTCTGACCATCCGTTTCACTGGCGCGTGGCGACGCGTTTTTCATTCCTGGGGCGCCGCAGTTTTTCGCGGCGCCCTCTCAAGCCCCGTTCACGCGGTCTCGGGCAGGCTAGCCGCCTGTTGCCGCCGCCGGGGCGCTCATCCAGACTGTGCCCATGATTCGATTTCCTACTGCCTTCGCTGCGTCCCTCGTGCTCGTCTCGAGCCTCACCGCCTGCGGCTTCCATTTGCGCAATGCGCTGGCGTTGCCGCCCGATACACCGGCGGTGAAGGTGCAGTCCGCCGTGCAGTACAGCGAGCTGGCCAAGCTGTTGCGGCGGGGTCTCAAGGCCTCCGGTGCCACGCTGGCCGACGATGATGCCAAGACCGGCTTTGCGCAGGTGCAGGTGTTGTCCGAGCGTTGGGGCGATCTGCCGATCGCCATCGACAGCCAGGGCCGTGCACAGGAATACAGCCTGCGCTACGCGGCCATTTTCACCGTCACCACCGCCAACGGCTCGGTGCTGGTGCCGCAGCAGGTGATCGAGCTGTCGCGCGATTACGTGTCGCCACCGGTGGACGCCACCGGTACGGCAACCGAGCGCGAAATCCTTGCCGACGAACTGCGCAGGGACATGTCGGCCTCGATCCTGCGCCGTATCGACAGCGTGGTGCGGGCACGCCTGCAGCGCGGGGAAGGTCTGGAGAGCACGCCGACCGCGCCATTGCCGCCGGCCCCGACGGCGCCAGCGCAGCCGACCACGACGCCCGAATCCAGCGTGCCGGCCTCGTTGCCGCCCGCGCCCACGTCGGGCAATTAAGCCGCGCCCCGCGTTTCCGGTCATGGAACTTCGCCCAGAGCAGCTGGCCGGCCAGTCCAGCCAGCCATTGCAGCCGGTGTATCTGATCGCCGGCCCCGAGACCTTGCGTGTGCTTGAGGCCGCCGATGCGGTGCGCGCGCGCGCGCGCGCCGAAGGCATCGGCGAACGCGAAGTGTTCGATGCCGATGGCCGCGAGTTCGACTGGAATCAGCTTGACGCCAGCTTCAATGCGCCCAGCCTGTTCAGTCCGCGCCGCCTGGTCGAAGTGCGACTGCCCAGCGGCAAGCCCGGCAAGGACGGGGCCGAGGTCATCAGCCGCTTCTGCGCCAACCCGCCGCCGGACGTGGTGCTGCTGATCACCGCCAACGACTGGAGCAAGGCGCATCACGGCAAGTGGGCGGAGGCGGTCGGCCGCATCGGTACCATCGCGGTGGCCTGGGCCATCAAACCGCACGAACTGTCCGACTGGATCGAGCGCCGCCTGCGCGCGCACGGCCTGCGCGCCGACGCCGCTGCCGTGCAGCGCCTGAGCGAGCGGGTGGAAGGCAACCTGCTCGCCGCCGCGCAGGAAATCGACAAGCTCGCCCTGTTGGCCGACGGCAAGACGCTGGATCTGGAGGCGATGGAATCGCTGGTGGCCGATGCCGCGCGCTACGACGTGTTCCGGCTGGCCGAAACCACTTTTTCCGGGCAGCCGGCCGCGGTGATCCGCATGCTTGCCGGCCTGCGCGGCGAAGGCGAGGCGGTTGCCGCGCTGATGCCGATCCTGATCAAGGAACTGCTACGCACCGCGTCATTGGCGAAGGTGCAGGCCAACGGCGGCAACCTGGCTGCCGAAATGAAGGCGCAGGGGCTGTGGGAGTCGCGCCAGGCGCCCTTCAAGCGCGCGCTGCAGCGTCACCCCGAACCGCACCGCTGGGAACGCTTCGTCGCCGAAGCCGGGCTGGTCGATCGCATGGCCAAGGGCCGCGCCGACGGCGATGCCTGGGTTGGTCTGGAACGCCTGCTGGTGGCCGTGGCCGAAGCCCGCGCGGTGAGATTGTTGGCGTGAAGGCCAGGGATGCCGGGACCCGGGACCCGGGACCGGGGAGCCGGGAAGGGCAGGGTGACCGGCAGCGAGCCCATTCCGACCAGCTTGCGCAGGCCAGCCCTGCAATCAGCGCTTCCGGATCGCAGGAACAGCAACGCTCCCATCCCGACCACGTTGCGGACCCCGGCTCTTCCGATTCCCGAATCCCGAATCCCGATTCCCAGCTCCATCTTTATTACGGCGGCACCTTCGATCCGATCCACCTGGGCCATCTGGCCATCGCCTGCGCGGCGCGCGACGAACTGGGCGCGTGCGTACGGCTGGTGCCGGCTGCCGACCCGCCGCATCGTCCTGCACCCGGTGCCACCGCCACGCAACGTGCGCAGATGCTGAAACTGGCGCTGGCCAACTATCCAGGGCTGCAACTGGATACCCGCGAACTGCAGCGCGCCGCGCATTGCGATGCGCCGTCCTACACGGTCGATACCCTGCGCGGGCTGCGTGCCGAACTCGGCCCTGCGGCGCCGATCGCCTGGTTGCTCGGCGCCGATGCCTTCGCCGGGCTGCACCACTGGCATCAGTGGGAGGCGTTGTTCGGGCTGGCGCATTTCGTGGTTGCCGCCCGACCGGGCACACCATTGACGCTGGCCGACGCACCGCAGCTGGCCACGGCGGTGCAGGGCCGCTGGGTCGCCGGCGCCGACGAGCTGGTCGGCGCGCCGGCCGGCCGCCTGTATCTGCTGCATCAGCCCCTGCGTGGCGAATCGGCCAGTGCGGTCCGGTCACGCATCGCCACCGGTGCGCAATGGCAGAGTCTGGTGCCGCCGCCGGTGGCCGGAATGATCCAGCGCGAAGGCCTGTACCGCAGCGTCCGCCCGGCTACCTGAACACGCGTCCGGCCGGACCGGCCTATAATTCACGCCAATTCCATCGAGTTGCCGCTTTGACCAGCCAAGCCCAAGTCATCAAGACCTCCCTCCCGAACCCGCCGCCATCCGTGCCGGCCCTGTTGGCGACCGTGCGCGAGGCTGTCGAAGAACTCAAAGCCAAGGACGTGGTCGAGATCGATGTGCGCGGCAAGTCCAGCGTCTGCGACTACATGGTGGTGGTCTCCGGCACCTCGACCCGCCACGTCAAGTCGATCGCCGACGAAGTGGTCAAGTTCGCCAAGCGCCTGGACGTGATGCCGCTGGGCGTGGAAGGCGAGCGCGAAGCCGAATGGGTGCTGGTCGACCTGGGCGATGTGGTGGTGCATGTGATGCTGCCGCGCGTGCGCGAGTTCTATGCGCTGGAGCGTCTGTGGACCGTGGGCGATCAACGTCCGTCCGACGAAGACGAGTCCGACGAACTGCGCTGAGTCTGCGCAGGCGCGCCGCAGGCGTGCAGAGTCAATAACGGCGCCCTTGGGCGCCGTTATCGTTTGGGACGTTCACTGCGCAATCGGCCGGCGTCGTGCATTCCTGAGCCACGCGCCGTTCGGAACATGCGCACCGCCGGCGCGCAGCGCCCCCACTTACAGCGGGCCGCGTTCCCACGGTCCAGTAATGGCCAGGGTGATGCCCGGCGTCTGGATGTTGACGAACAAGGTACGCGCCAACGGGTCCCAGCACGCGCCGCAGAACTCGGTGTCGCGGTAGTCGCCTTCGGCAATGGTCTTGCCGGCATCGGCAATCTGCTGTGAGGTCAGCTGCACGTTGTTCTTGGCCAGATAGAACGACTGGCCGTTGCGCGTCAGGCCGAGCAGACGCGCGCCAGGGCCGTATTCGTCCGGGCTTTCGCCGCCGTCTTCGCACAACACCACGCCGCCGCGCGCACTCACCGTCACATTGTCCGGATTGTGCGCGGCCAGCTGATTGCCGCTGACGAACAGCGCGCTCAGGCGTTGGGTAAACAGGTCCAGCACCCACACCGCACCGTTGCCGTAACCGCGACGACCCTGCGCATCCACGCCGGTGCTGGTGTCGACGATGAACATCTTGCCGTAGCTGTACCAGATGCCTTCGCCGCGGCTCATGCGCAGCGCGCCATCGGCCCAGGCCTGTGCGAACGGGCCGCTCAGGGTGTCGTTGGCGCCGATATCGGCAAAGCCGGCCGGCGCGGCGATGCTGTCCAGGTCGGGCTCGGAGATATCCACCCATTCGAGCTGGAATTGCTGGCCGATGCCGGCCACGGTGAGGTCGGCATTGCGGCGTCCACGCACGCGCGCGGCCTGCAGGCGGCCGCCGTTTTCCAGTGAACCATGACGGCCGCGGCGGTCGTTGGGAATGAAGCGGTACAGGCCGGCCTTGTTGCGGTCGTCTTCGGTGAGATAGACGATACCGGTGCGCGGATCGACCGCCACCGCTTCGTGGCTGAAACGGCCAAGTCCCACCAGCGGGCGGCCGGTGGTGCGGTGGCTGTCCGGGTCCACCTCGAACACATAGCCATGCTTGCGGCCGGTGCTGGAGACCGCATTGGTCTTGATCTCTTCGCAGCTCAGCCAGGTGCCCCATGGCGTAGGGCCGCCGGCGCAGTTGACCAGCGTGCCGCCCAGGCTCGGCTCCAGGCTGCCCCAGCCGCGCCGGCCATAACTGAGCGTGGTGGTGCCGCCGCCGGCCTGCTGAGTACCGCTGACGATGCCGGTGTCGTACATCGCCGGGGCGCGGAACGGGCTGCCTGCGCCGCGTTCGTGGTTGCGGATCAGCACGTATTCCAGGCCGCGCAACGGGTCGCTGCCGGGACGCCAGTCGGGTCGGCGCAGGCCGACCACGGCCATGCCGTCATGTCGGTCGGGGCAGGGCTGGCCGTCGTCCATGCGGTCGCCGCTCCAGCCGAACGAGCGATAGCTGAAACCCTGTGGCAGCTGCAGCAGCGGCAAACCGGTGCTCTGGTCGGCGACCGGGGCGAGTGGGCCGTACCGGCTCGGGACCGGTGCAAGTTGCGTGGAGGGCGAGGTGGCGGCCTGGGCCTGGCGCGACTGCAACGCGCTCAAGCTGCCAAGGGCGCCGGCGGCCATGACGGCAGCACTGCCCTTGAGAACCTGGCGGCGGGCGGGATCGAAAATCGGCATCGAACGACTCCTGCGTGGCTGGGTGGTCGGGCGACACTAATTGCCAGCTGTAACCACGCCATGACACGCAGTGACAAATCGCCGCGGGCTGCCCGGGCTGTGACGCGGATATCATGTCGCCATGAAATGCCGACTCATCGCTACCGGCGAGCGCGCACCGAGCTGGGTGGCGCAAGGTTTTGCCGAATATCAAAAGCGTCTTTCGCACTGGATGCCGCTGGAGCTGGTCGAGATCGAACCCGGCCTGCGCGGCAAGGGCCGCGATGCGCAGCGCGCGACCGACGACGAAGGCCGCCGCGTGCTCGCCGCGCTGCCGAAAAACGCCTACGTGGTGGCGCTTGATGTGCCGGGGCGCCCGCTCAGTTCCGAACAGCTCGCCCAGCGCATGGAGCATTGGCGCGGGCAGGGCCGCGACCTGGCGTTTCTCATCGGCGGCCCGGAAGGCCACGCGGCAGAGGTGCTCAAGAGCGCCAGCGAAAGCTGGTCGATCGGCCCACTCACCCTGCCGCACATGCTGGTGCGCCTGATCGTCGCCGAGCAGCTGTATCGCGCCGCGGCGATGCTGGCCAACCATCCGTATCACCGCGCATAAGAGCGGCTGACGAAACGTGTGTGCAGCGCCATATCGATGCGGCGGCTGCGGTTGCAGGCCGCCGCATCCGGTCGCCGCTCAATTCAGCGAGAAACTCACCGGCACCAGACCATAGGCCTGCACGGCCTGACCGTTCTGCATCGCCGGCTGGAAGCGCCAGTTGCGCAGCACCTGGCTACGCGCGGCCAGGTCGAGCATGCGATGACCACTGCTGGTCTGCACGCTGACTTCGGCCGGACGCCCATCGGTGCCGACCAGGACGCGCAGCAGGACCGTGCCTTGCTGACCGGCGCGCAGTGCGGCCGCCGGATAGCTCGGCGCTGGCGAACTCAGATACTGCAATCGACCTGCTTCGATCGGTCCACTGGGTGCGGTGGTCGTCGGGGCACTGTCTGCAACGACGTCGGAGACCGTTGCGGCAACGGCAGACGGTGCGCTGTCGACCAGGGATGTTTCACTGACCACCGGAGTCTGTACCGGCAGCGGGAGCGACTTGGTCGGTGAATGCGTTTTCGGCGTGAACGTTACTTCGACTGGAAACGCCAGCGGTGGTGGTGGCGTCGGGATGCTGACCGGCATGAGCCAGCGCTCTTTTGGCGCGGTCTGCTGTGGAATGGCCCGGTGCGAGAGCGGAATCAACATCAACCCGCCCGCCAGGAGGTGCAATGCCACGGCCGTGCTCATCGCCAGAACGCGCGAGGGGTCGATGCCAAGGGGACGGGAAGAAACCTGCGATTGCGTGCGAACCATCATCCACCTCCAGAACGGAACTGCGGAAAGGACCAGCGCGACCCGGACGCACATCACTATCCGGTAGCGTAGGTTTACCGCAGCGGTAACGACCGCACAAGCGCCACGCAAGATTGCGTGGCTGCGCCGAACCGTCAACGCGGCACGCGTCATCCTTAGTAGTGCTCGGCGATACCTCGCCGCTCACGCGTGTCGCATGGGTCAGCCGCGGCAATCATCCGCGCAAACGAAACGCCCAGCCGAAGCTGGGCGTGGATGCAAGAAAAGCCCAGCCCTTTGCAGGGCTGGGGAAGCGACGCTGACGGGAGAGTGCGTCAGTAGTCGTACGACACGGAGAACATGGCGTAACGCGGCTGGGTGAAATAAAGCCCCATTCCGTAGGTATTGGACAGCGTGAAGGCACTATCCTCCCAGGTCGAATCCACCTGCAGCGGCTTGCGTTCGTTGAAGATGTTGAAGGCCTGCAAGGTCATGGCGAGCTTGTTGTCCGCGAACGCCGGGCGATAGGTCAGGCCCAGGTCGACGATCTTGGTCCACGGCAACCGGCCCGCATCGCCCGGACGCGACGGTTGGCCATTGCAGGTGTGGTACGAAGAACCATAGCCCACCGGATCGCCGGCATCGGAATCTTCGCTGATGCCGTTGATGCTCACATATCCCAGGCAGGATTTCGGGGTGCCGGACAGGATGCGGATATTGCCCGCGATCAGCCATTCGGGTGCGATCTGATAGGAGCCGTAAAGCTTGATCTGATGGCGGCGATCGTTGGCCAGATACCCGCCCGAGTACCACATCAGCGCAGCAGCGTCCCAATCCTGGGTCTTGGACACATCGGTCTGCCCGATATCGGATTTCACCTGGCCCTCGGTATTGCCGAAGTTGCGCGACCAGGTGTAGTCGATACGGCCTTCCCACTTGCCGTCGAATGGATGCTGCAGGAACAGGTCCACCGCCAGGTACGTGCGCTTGGCCTTCTTGTCGAAGCCCCAGTCCGACGGCGACATCGTCACCGAGGTGCGGCCCGAGCCATCGAGATTGGCGAGGCTGAAGGAATTGGTTTCGCCGGGATTGAAGATGATGCAACCGGGCACGTTGACGGTGCTCGGGTCGACGCCCGATGCCGTCAACTTTGTCCGCATGCGGTCCGCATCGCAGACGTCGTCGATGGTGGCGCCGAGCGTGCGATAGGTGGCCTTGGCGCCGGTGACCCAACTCTCGCCCAAGGTCTTGTCGAAGCCAAGCATGAACTCGTCCTGGTACATCGACTTCAGGTCGGTGGCGGCGATGCCGGCGGCATCCGGTGCCTGGCCGCATTCCAGATTGGACGACACGATGTTGCCCGAACAGGAGAACCCGGCGGATGGATCCACTGCGACCGGCGTCAGCCCGGTCGGGCTGCCTTGCGCATCGATGCCGGAGTAGGTGAAGTATTCGCGCGTGAAAGTGGACGGCGATGCGCCACGGATGGCCACGCTGTTGGGCAACGCCAGGTAATAGCGACCTGCGTTGCCGTACACCTTCAGCGACGAGTCGCCGAACACATCCCAGCTCAGTCCCAGGCGCGGCGCCCATTGGTCGCCACTGGTCACGTAAGCCTCGCCCGCATCGTTGAAGTTGGTGAACTTGTCGTTGCGGATACCCAATGTCAGCAGCAGCTTGTCGTTGACTTGCCACTTGTCCTCGAGGAAGTAAGCCTTCTGCGCGACTGACATGCTGGTCGCCGTATTGAACACCGAGCGATACACGTAGTAGCCGTTGCCACCGGCCGGACCCACGCCCAGTGCAGCGCTGATGGGCGAGGTGGGGCGGGAAGAGCGGCCATAGATCCAGCGGTAGCCTGGACCCGTGGTGATGACGCCCTCGTTGTTGGCATTGAAATACATGTTGTCCACGCCTGCGGTCAGTGTGTGGCTGCCCAGCACGTATTCCAGATCGATGCGCAGGCCGCGCGTCTTGTTTTCGCCGTCGCGTGCCTGGCTGGAGGTCTGGTTGTTGCGGATCTCGCTGCCACCGGTGATGGCCGGGTCCTGCAGATTCGTGTTGGTCAGCAGCGGTGCGGTGCTGGGGTTGTTGCGGAAGTCGGTCTGGCGGCTCTTGCCGTAAGTGGCGCTCAGTGTCAGATCGTCGGTGATATAGCTGGTGTACTTGCCGATGTAGTAGCGGTCGTTGACCTTGACCGTATCGGCGAATGCGCCGTTGGCGTCGCTGACAACGTCCGGGTATCCGTTGAAATCGGTATACGCACCGCCTTCGCGAGAATTGTTCTTGACGCCGGTCAGTTCGAGAATATTGCTGTCGTTGATGTTCCAGTCGATCTTGGCGTAGACCTTCGGCTCATCAATGCGATAGTTGTTGCGACCGATGACCGGGTCGTCCCTGCGTGCAGTGGAAACGCCTTCGGTGCGTTCCTGCTCTGCGGCAACGAACACGAACAGGCGGTCTTCGACCAGCGGGCCGCCAGCGTAGACGCTGTAGACCGTGTTCCAGAAGGTGTCGTCCTTTCGGCTGCGGTAGAGCGTGCCTGGCAGGCTTTCGTCGCTGTACTCATAGCCGGCAGGCGGTGCGGTATCGGGGTAGAAGACATTTTTGTAGTCGCTGGACAGCGACCTCGGACGCCACAAGGCCTGCGCGCCAAAATGCCACTCGTTGGTGCCACGCTTGCCGACCTGGCTGAGCACGCCACCGGCCGAGCGGCCGTAGCGGGCGCTATAGCCGCCGGTATACGTTTCCTGCTGATCGATGGCACCAAACGGCAGGGTGACACCGCCGATGTTGGTCAGCGGATTGGAGCTGAGATAGCCATTGAGGTAGTAGGCGTTTTCGGTAACGCCGGCGCCGCCGAAGGAAATGGCGTTGCCGAAATAGCCGCTGCCTTGCACCGCGCCGGGCGACAACAGCGCGATCGCTTCGCCCGAGCGCGCCAGCGGCAGGCGTTGCAATTGCTCGGCCGTGATGACGGTGCGTGAAGCAGTGGCGGAGACGTCCACCGGCGAGATGTTCTTGCCGGTCACCGTGATGGTGCCCAGGGTGGCAGTGTCGTCGGACGCATTGCTGCTGCCGAAGGACACATCGGTGCCGGCGCCGACGCGCAGCGCGATGTTCTTGCGGGTCTCGGCGGCCTGGCCTTCGCGCTGCAGGGTGACGGTGTAGGTGCCCACCGGAAGGTTGCCGATGGCATAACGGCCATTGGCATCGACGGTTGCAGTGCGCGTCAAACCGGTGTCGCTCTGCGCGGTGACCGTGGCGCCTGCACTGGCCGGCGCGCTTCCGTAGATGCCGGCGGTCGTGCTTTGCGCGGCCGCAGTGCCGGTGGCGAGCATGCCCACGGCGCCGCTCAGGGCAAGCGCAAGCATGCTGATGCGGCCATAGCGCGCAGGCGACGTGGAACGAAACGGGCGGCGTTGCCGCGCGGCGTGGCTGGTCATCTCTATCGCTCTCCAGATGGGCGCCGTCACGAAGATGACGGTGCGCTGACAACCGATGCTAGAGAGCGGTCGCGCCTGCTTAAAGAATAATTTCGCTAAATTTCATGTTTTTTTAAGCACAAACAGCTAAAAACGCGTATTCAGACCAGGTCCTCATGACTCAGGGCACTTGCAGCCAGGCAATCTTTTTGTTTCTTAGGGGAAATCTGGCTCGCTCCCAGTCACTGGCAACCACCATCGACTGGCGGCGGCCAGAAGTGAGGTGCGCTCTACCAAGCGTGCAAACGACATTGCCCTCCGAAGAGGGCAATGCAAACGCAACACGTGAGGCTTGAGGGTGGGGCTACCCTGTCAACGCCCCAGTTCGAACGTCACATCCAGGTTGATCGACAAGGTGCTCTCGCCGGGGGCGACCGGGGTGTCCATCTCGGCCTTTGCCGAGCGCATCGAGGCGGCCATCATCATCGGGCGAACCGCGCCGCCGCTGCGGCCCTCGGAGATGCTGACGATGCGGCGCACCTTCAGCCCAAGCGATTTCGCATAAGCGTCGGCGCGCGCCTGGGCCTTCTTCAGTGCGGCAACGCGGGCTTCATCGTAGACCGGCTCGGGTTGGTCGATCGAAAAACTGGGGCCGTTGATGTCGTTGGCGCCTTGCGCGACCAGGGCGTCCAGCACCTTGCCCAGGCGCGTGATGTCGCGCACCTTGAGGCTGACCGTGTTGCTGGCCTGGTAGCCGTTGATCTTGGGCGCTTCGTTCTCTTTGTAGGTGTACTGCGGGCTCAGATTGATGCCGCTGGTCTGCACGTCTTTGTCGGCGATGCCGGCGGCCTTGACGGCGGCCATGACCTTGCTCATCTGCTCGGCATTCTGGCGCATGGCGGCATTGCCGTCGGCGGCCTGGGTGACCACCCCGGCAGACAGCGTGGCGATGTCCGGCACACGCTTGGCCTCGGCCTCGGCCGACACGTTGAGCAGGGTGCCGTCGCTGGGAATGGTATAGCTCGACGCAGGTTGGGCGTGGGCAGTCATGGCGGTTCCGGCAGCGATGGACAGGGCCAGCAACAACGGCTTGAGATGGGTACGCATGAGATCTCCTTGTCTGTGTGGCGAGCGTGTTGGCAGGTCGATGAATATGTTGTGAGTCGAGCACGGCCACGCCGTCGGCAACGGTGTGTGCGTTCACCAGGCAAGCGGGCGAGTGCGGGCAACAGGTATGCTGGACGGATGCTCTATCTCGCTTCCCGTTCGCCGCGCCGGCAAGAACTCCTGCAACGCCTGGATGTGCCGTTCCAGACATTGCAACTGGATGTGCCCGAGTTGCGCGCAGCCGATGAATCGCCCGACCAGTACGTGCAGCGCGTCGCGTTGGAGAAGGCCCACGCCGGGCTGGCGCTGGTACAGGCCGCCGACCCCGACGCCATCGTGCTGGGTTCCGATACCGAAGTGGTGCTGGGCGAGCGGGTGTTCGGCAAACCGGTCGACGTGGACGATGCCATCGCCATGCTGCGTGAGTTGTCCGGTCGCACCCACCAGGTGCTCACGGCGGTGGTTCTAGTCTGCGCACAGCGCGCGCCGGCGCAGGCATTGGTGGTGTCGGAGGTCGCCTTCGACACCCTCGATGATGCGAAGATCGCCGCCTACGCCGCCTGCGGCGAGCCGATGGGCAAGGCTGGCGCCTATGCGATCCAGGGCCGCGCCGAGCGCTTCATCCGCCATCTGTCCGGAAGCTATTCCGGCGTGATGGGATTGCCGCTGTACCACACCTCGCAGTTGCTCACAGCCTTCGGAGCGCATTGATGTCGGAAGAGATTTTGGTCAACGTCACCCCGCGCGAGACCCGTGTGGCGGTGATCGAGAACGGCATGCTGCAGGAGTTGCATATCGAGCGCGGCTGGCGGCGGGGCGTGGTGGGCAATATCTACAAGGGCAAGGTGCAGCGGGTGATGCCGGGCATGCAGGCTGCCTTCGTCGAAGTGGGGCTGGAGCGCGCCGCGTTCCTGCACGCCAACGACGTGGTCCGTCTGGCGCCGGCGCCGGCCAGCGTGGTCGATACCGAAGAGACCCCGATCCCGCCGCCGCCGCCGGCGTCGGTGCCGATCGTGGAGCTGCTGCGCGACGGCCAGGAGATCGTGGTGCAGGTGGTCAAGGATCCGATCGGCACCAAGGGTGCGCGGTTGACCACCCAGATCAGCATTCCTTCGCGTTATCTGGTGCTGCTGCCGCAGTCCAAGGTCGTTGGGGTGTCGGCGCGCATCGAAGACGAAGCCGAGCGGCTGCGCCTGAAGACCATCGTCAGCGAGGTCTCGGCCCAGCATGGCGGCTTCGGCTACATCATCCGCACCAATGCCGAAGGCCAGCCGGCCGAGGCACTGGCCGAGGACATCGCCTACCTGTCGCGGGTCTGGAACGTGGTGGAGCGCCGCGGCCGCGAAGCGCCGCCGTGCAGCATCATCTACGAAGACCTGAGCTTGCCGCTGCGTGCGGTGCGCGACCTGATCCGCCGCGACGTGGAAAAGGTCAAGGTCGATTCCAACGAGACCTTCGTGCAACTGCAGGCCTTCGTGGCCAAGTACATGCCGGTGCTGGCCGAGCGGCTGGAGCTGTACACCGGCGACCGCCCGATCTTCGACCTGTACGGCGTCGAAGACGAGATCGGGCGCGCGCTGAACAAGCAGGTGCCGCTCAAATCCGGCGGCTATCTGGTGATCGACCAGACCGAGGCGATGACCACCATCGACGTGAACACCGGTTCGTTCGTCGGTCAGCGCAATCTCGAAGAAACCGTCTTCCGCACCAACCTGGAAGCCGCGCAGGCGGTGGCGCGGCAACTGCGCCTGCGCAACCTGGGCGGCATCATCATCATCGACTTCATCGACATGGACGACTCCGAGCACCGCCGGCAGGTGCTGCGCACCCTGGAAAAAGCGCTGGCGCGCGATCACGCCAAGACCACCGTGTACGAGTTCTCGCCGTTGGGCCTGGTGGAGATGACCCGCAAGCGCACCGTCGAAAGCCTGGAGCGCCAGCTCTCGGAAACCTGCGGCCAGTGCGGCGGAAGAGGCACCATCAAGACCGCCGAAACGGTGACCTACGAAATCTTCCGCGAGATCACCCGCGCCGTGCGCCAGTTCGATGCCGCGCGCCTGCTGGTGATCGCCTCGTCCAAGGTGGTCGCGCGCATCACCGATGAGGAATCGGCAGCCGTCGCCGAGCTGGAGGAGTTCCTCGGCAAGAGCATCCGCTTCCAGTCCGACGACCAGTACCTGCAGGAGCAGTTCGATGTGGTGCTGCTGTGAGGCCGGGAATGGGGAATCGGGAGTGGGGAATGGGTATGGAGCAACAGCCGCTCCACGGGACCTTTGGTATCACTTCAACTTCGTTGCGCAGGCGGGCGGCTGACCGGTCGTGCGCCTGCGCTGGTGCTCTTACGATTCCCTATTCCCCATTCCCCATTCCCAGCCGTTAATGCCCACCCCGCTGCGCCGCCGTCTCCGTCTGTTTCGCCGCTATGCGATCACTGCCTGCGCGCTTGCGCTGGTGGCGGTCGCGTTGTTGGTGGGCGCGGCCAGCCAGGCGCTGCCGTTGGCCGAGGAACATCCGCAGCAGATTGCGCAGTGGCTGAGCCAGCGTGCCGGTCAGCCGATTGCGTTCGATCGGCTGCAAACCGAATGGACCCGGCGCGGTCCGCTGCTGCGGCTGGATGGGTTGCGCATCGGTCGGCACGGCGAGGTGCGCATTGGCCAGGCCGAGGTGCTGCTGGCGATGTACGCCGGGTTGCTGCCGGGCCATTCGCTGACCGAAATACGCCTGCGTGGCCTGGCGCTGACCTTGCAGCGTAGCGATGACGGTGTGTGGTCGGTCCAGGGCATGCCCAGCGGCGGGAACTCCGATCCGTTGGATGCGCTGCGCCGGCTTGGCGAGATCCAGCTGGCCGAAGCGCGCCTGCATGTGGCCGCGCCTTCGATCGGCTTGGACACCACGCTGCCGCGCATCGACCTGCGCCTGCGCGTCAGCGGCTCGACCGTGAAAGTGGGCAGCCGTAGCTGGATCGATCTCAAGCGCGCGCCGCTGACGGCGGTGCTGGAATTCGATCGCGACAGCGGCGGCGGCAGCGCTTATGTGCAAGCCGACCCGGCCGACCTGTCCGCATGGGCATCGCTGCTGCAGTTCGGCGGCATGCGCGTGGATGGCGGTGGGGGGCGCTTGCAGGCCTGGGCGCAACTGCGCGCACGCCGGATCGCTGCGGTGAGCGTGGATGTCGACCTGCAGCAGCTACGCCTGTCCGGGGCCGCGCTGCCGGACGAGACCGCGCGGCGCACGCTCACCTGGGAACGGCTGCAGGCGCGTGCGCGCTGGCAGGCCATCGATGGCGGCTGGCGCGTGGACGCGCCGCTACTGCGCCTGGGCCAGGCGGCGCAACTGCAGCGCCTGGACGGGCTGAGCATTGCCGGCGGGCGCCGCTACGCGGTGATGGGCAGGCATGTGGATGCCTCGGGCCTGATCGCAGCGGCCGCCCTGAGCGAGCAGTTGTCGCCGGCCTTGCGGCGCTGGCTGAGCCTGTCCAAACCGCAGCTGCGCATGGCCGACCTGCAGGTCGCCGGCGAGCCGGGCGGCGCACTGCGCGCGCAGGGCCAGATCGAGGAGCTGGGGTTTTTGCCGGTGGGCAATGCGCCTGGCATCAGTGGCCTGCGCGGCACCATCGATGGCGATGCGCAGGGCGTCGAGCTGGACCCCGCGCCCGACGCCACGCTGCGTTTCGATTGGCCGACCGGCTTTGGCGTGGTGCACGAGATCCAACTGGCCGGCAAGATCGTCGGCTGGCGCGAAGGTGCTGGCTGGCAGGTCGCCACCCCGGCGCTGCGTGTGCAGGGCAAGGACTACGGCGCCAACGTGCGTGGCGGGCTGTGGTTCCAGGGCGATGGCAGCCGCCCGCGCATGCAGCTGGCGGCCCAGCTGGACGATGTGGCGCTGCCGGTGGCGCGCAAGTTCTGGATCCGCTCCAAGATGAGCGAGGCCGCCATCGACTGGCTCGACATGGCCGTCGCCGGCGGTACCGTCACCGGCGGCACTGGCCTGGTCAGCGGCGATCTGGACGATTGGCCTTTCGACAATAACGACGGGCGCTTCGAAGCGTTCGGGCAGATCCGCGATGGCGTGATCCGCTTCCAGCCGGACTGGCCGGCGATGGAGCAGGTCCAGGCCAACCTGAGCTTCATCGGCAACGGCTTCTCGCTGCACGGGCAGGGCGATCTTGCCGGTACCCCGATCGCGCAGCTGGAAGCTGGCATTCCCAGCTTTGCCACCTCCGAACTCTACGTCCGCGCCTCCACGCAGGCCGATGCGGCGCAATTGCTCGGCATGCTGCGCAAGAGTCCGCTGGAGCGGCGCTATGGCGACACCTTGCGCAATCTCACCGTGTCCGGGCCGGCCGCCGTGACCTTCGACCTGCTGCGTCCGTTGCGGACGCATGGCGTCGGTGGCCATCTGCAGGGCACGGTGGCTCTACAGGGCGCCAAGCTGGCCGACGCGCGTTGGGATCTGGCCTTCGATCAGGTCAGCGGGCAGGCCGAGTATCGCGACACCGGCTTTGCCGCCGAGCGGTTGAGCGTGCAGCACGAAGGCCGCAGCGGCGAATTGTCGTTGCGCGCTGGCGGGTTGGTGCAGGACCCGAAGCAAGCCTTCGAAGCACGTCTTGGCGCCACCCTGGATGCCAAGGAGCTGTTCGACCGTGCACCCCAGATGGAATGGCTGCGCCCTTACGTGCATGGCAGTGCGCCCTGGCAGGTGGGCGTGGATGTGCCGCTGCCGCCGCCGGGACAGACCGATGCGAACGCGGTACTGACGCTGCGTTCCACTCTGGTCGGCACCACGCTGGATCTGCCCGCGCCATTGGACAAGGCAGCCAGCGAGCCACTGGATACCCGGGTCAAGGTTGCGCTGCCGCTGGGCGATGGCGACATCGATGTGGGGTTCGGCAAGCTGGTGGCGCTCAAGGCCAGCAGCCATGGCGCGCAGACCGGCGTGCGTGTGGTGATGGGCACCGACGCCGTCACCGAACGGCCACCCACCAACGGGCTGGTGGTCACCGGCCGCGCTGCGTCGCTGGATGCGATCGACTGGATCAGCCTGGCGCGCGGCAGCAGCGGCGACGCCGACATGCCACCGCTGCCCGGCCAGCCGGCCGTGCCCAGCAAAGACCCGATGCCGTTGCAGCAGGTGGATGTGCAGGCAGACCGGTTGCTGATGATCGGTGGGGTGTTCCCGCAGACGCGTCTGCGTCTGCGCCCCACCCGCGATACCGTGGCGGTGACGCTGGACGGACCCTCGCTGGCCGGCCAGCTCACCGTTCCCAATGCCGACGGCGCAACGGTGCAGGGCACGTTGAAGACCGTGCACTGGCAGCCGGTGGAGGCGCCTGCCGAGCCGGCCGCGCCCGAACCTGGCGACCCATTGGCAGGCGCGTTGCCGGAGCCCGCGCGTCGTGCAGTGGCCGAATTCGACCCGGTGTCGATCCCCCCGCTGGCATTGGATATCGACGATCTGCAGATCGGCAAAATGACCTTCGGTGCGGCCACCCTGCGCAGCAGCCGGCTCACCGATGGCATGCAGGTGGATCAGCTGCAGCTGCGCTCGGACGATCAGAACATCGGCCTCACCGGGGCCTGGCGCGGCAAGGGCGAGGCGGCCAGCACGCGCCTGTCGGCGCGCGTGGACAGCCGCAACCTGGGCAATCTGCTGCAGAACCTCACCCTGGGCGGCCAACTGCGCGGCGGTGAGGGGCAACTGGAACTCAATGCCGGCTGGCAGGGCTCACCAACCGGTTTCGCGCTCGGTTCGCTGGACGGCAACCTCAAGGTCGATGTGCGCAACGGCCAGTTGCTGGAAGTGGACCCGGGCGCCGGTCGCGTGCTCGGCCTGCTGAGCGTGGCGCAGCTGCCGCGCCGGTTGATGTTCGACTTCCGCGATTTCTTCTCCAAGGGGCTGGCCTTCAACAAGCTGGCCGGCGAGGTGCGCTTCGGCGAGGGCTTCGCGCGGACCGATGCCATCCGCATCGAAGGCCCGGCCGCCGACATCGCGATCCGCGGCCAGACCGACCTGCGCGCGCAGACCTTCGACCAGACCGTGGACGTGAACCCCAAGGCCGGCAACCTGCTGACCGTGGTCGGTGCGGTTGCCGGTGGCCCGGTGGGTGCCGCCGTCGGCGCAGCGGCCAACGCAGTGCTCGGCAAACCGCTCGGTGCCATCGGTGCCAAGACCTATCACGTCACCGGGCCGTGGAAAGACCCGCAGGTGGACGTGGTGGAGCGCGAGGCGCGCGAGCGGCCGCCGAGCAAACCGGCCGCACCCTCCGGCAAGTCCGGCAAGACCGATCCGACGCAGCGCTGACGGAGTCCGTCCGCCTCACTCTGCGGGCGTGTCCTCGCTGCCGGCACGGGTAAACATCGGCAAGCGCAGTCGCGACCGATGCCCCGGCACTGGCGGCTGCGCGGGTGCAGCCACGCCAAGAAAGTAGCCACGCTGCCATTTCTCGCGCGCCGCGGCCGATTGCGCATCGGGCAGGTCATCGAGAAAACGCGTGCGGCTCCGCGTCCAGTCGGCGTGTTGCTGCGCCAGCTGCGGCGCCTCGGACAGCGGCTTCCACTGCGGCTGCACCTGCTCGATCAACTGTCGCTGCAGCGGGAACAGATGACAGAACGGTTCGCCCGCCTCGAAGCGCACCCGCCCGGGCCGGGTGAAGCGCCAGTTCATGGTGAAGGTATGCGGGCTCCAGTCGGTTTCCACCATGCCGCTCAGCGCGCCGATGCCGTCCTTGGGCCGGTTCAGGGGCCCGGTGACGAACAGGTCGATGCCGGTGTCGGTGCGGAACAGGCACGGGACGTGGAAGGTCAGCACGCCATAGCCGAAGTGGCTGATCGCCGGTGCCTGCGTGTCTGCATCGGCGCTGATGGTGATCGCCGCCAGCGCGTTGCTGCCGTCCCAGCTGGCCTCGAAGCCGGACTGGCACAGCAGCTCCCAGCCATGCGCGTTGGCGATCGCCAGCGGCAGGCAACGGTAGGCGTAGCGTTGTTCGGTGGCGTCCATCCACGCGCGCTCGTGCGGGGCAGGGCGGATGTCCAGCGTGTGGCCGTCCAGAACGTGGGCGATGAGCTTCATGCGCGGGCGATCGGTGAAGAGCTGACCGACGATGATAGCTGCGCCGCATGTTCAGCCGAACGACTTGTCTCCCCGGCGCGCGGGCCCCATCCTGACCGCATGACCGATAACGCTCTCACTCTGGCCGAAACCCGGCTGCTGCTTCCCTCCGGCCTGGACGCCGGCCATCTCGACCGCACCTTCGGCGCCCTGCTGGGCCCGGGCATCGACTTCGGCGATCTGTATTTCCAGCATTCGCGGCGCGAGAGCTGGAGCGTGGAAGACGGCATCGTCAAGGACGGTGCGCACTCCATCGAGCAAGGCGTGGGCGTGCGCGCAATCGCCGGCGAGAAAACCGGCTTCGCCTATTCCGACGATATCCATCGCGATGCCCTGCTCGAAGCTGCACAGTCCGCGCGCGCGATCTCGCGCGAGGGCGGCGCGCAATCCACCCGCTCACTGGTGCGCGGCAGTGGCCGTGCGCTGTACCCGGCCACCGACCCGATCGACGACATGGACAGCGCCACCAAGGTGGACCTGCTGCGCCGGATCGACCAGTTCCTGCGCGCTGCCGACCCGCGCGTCAAGCAGGTGATGGTGAGCCTGTCCGGCGGCGTGGACACGGTGCTGATCGCCCGCAGCGATGGCGTGCTGGCAGCGGACGTGCGTCCGCTGGTGCGCTTGAACGTGCAGGTGATCGTCGAACAGGGCGGCCGGCGCGAATCCGGTTATTCCGGCGGCGGCGGGCGCTATGGCTATGCCGACCTGTTCGCCGACGGCCGCCCGGAAGGCTTCGCGCGCGAAGCGCTGCGCCAGGCGCTGGTGAATCTGGATGCGATCCCGGCGCCGGCCGGGGTGATGCCGGTAGTGCTCGGCCCGGGCTGGCCCGGCGTGCTGTTGCACGAGGCGGTGGGCCACGGCCTGGAAGGCGACTTCAACCGCAAGGGCACCAGCGTCTACGCCGGGCGCATCGGCGAGCGCGTGGCCTCGCCGGGCGTGACCATCGTCGATGACGGCACCCTGGACGGCCGTCGCGGCTCGCTCAATATCGACGACGAAGGCACGCCCAGCCAGTGCACCACGCTGATCGAAGACGGCGTGCTGGTGGGTTACATGCAGGACAGCCACAACGCGCGCCTGATGGGCGTTGCGCCCACCGGCAACGGCCGCCGCGAATCGTTCGCGCACCTGACCATGCCGCGCATGACCAATACCTACATGCGTGCCGGCCAGCACGACCCGGAAGAGATGATCCGCTCGGTCAAGAAGGGCATCTACGCGGTGAACTTCGGCGGCGGCCAGGTCGACATCACCAGCGGCAAGTACGTGTTCTCCGCGACCGAGGCCTACCTGATCGAAGACGGCAAGGTCACCGCGCCGGTCAAGGGCGCCACCCTGATCGGCAACGGCCCGGAGACCATGCAGAAGGTGCGCATGATCGGCAACGACCTGGCATTGGATGAAGGCGTGGGCGTGTGCGGCAAGGACGGGCAGAGCGTGCCGGTCGGCGTCGGTCAACCGTCGCTGTTGATCGACGGCATCACGGTTGGCGGAACGCAGGCCTGAGATGCGGGGAATCGGGAATCGGGATAGGGGAATCGCAGCGGCAGGAGCGCAGAGCAGCGCGTCGGGCCTTTGCCGTTTGCCGGTTCAGCAGAGGGGAATCGGGAGTCGGGATTTGGAATTGGCAACGGCTGGGATGGCCGTTGCCTCGATTGATGGATCCAGCGGATCCTTATTCGTCGTCCTCCGACGCCGATTCGCCGTCTTCCAATCCCGAATCCCCACTCTCCAATCCCTGCTCTTGAGACAGGTCGCGCAGCACCTGGAACAGTTCGCGGTAGGCGCGCGGAGGCTTGTTTTTGGCGCGTTCGTGGATCGCGTTGCGTACCAGCTGACGCAGTTGCTGGCGGTCGGCAGCCGGGTAGGCTTCCAGCAGTTCGGCCAGCGCCACGTCGCCTTCGGCGAGCAGGCGTTCGCGCCAGCGCTCGACCCGGTGGATCGCCGCCACTTCGCGGCGCGCGGTGTCGCTATTGGCGTCCAGCGCATCGCGGATCGCGGCCAGGGTCTGCTCGTCCTCGCGGCGCATGTGCTTGGCCAGAAACGCCAATTGCCGCTTGTGCGCGATATGCGAGGTGATCCGCTTGCTCTCTTCGATATGCGGGATCAGCGATTCGGGCACCGGCAACTTGGCCAACTGCGCCGGGGTCAGCGCCACCAGCTTTTCGCCCAGGTCGAAAATCTCCAGCGCCTCGCGCCGCTGCTGGCTGCGGCTGGCGCCGCGAAATTCACCGGTCTCTTCATCGCGTCCGCGCATTGCCACCACATCCCGAAACTTGGTTGATAAACATCTCCGGCCTCGAACGGCCGGGCGTCGGCGGAACAACTCCGCACCGAATTCAAACACTCCGGCCATGGACAGCCGGGCTTTCGCGGACGGATCCGCGTTTCCAAGGATAAAGCATTGAACGTACTCTCCTCCGAAATCCGCGTCACCGACGACAGCCTGCAGCGCCTGGATGCGCTCACCGACATCTCCCAGCGCCTGCTCGAGCGCGCGCGTGCGGCCGGCGCCACGCAGGCCGAAGTGAGCTGCAGCGAAGAGCGCGGCCTGGACGTCAATGTGCGGCTGGGCGATGTGGAGACGGTCGAATCCACCCGCGATCGCGGCATTGCGGTCACGGTCTACTTCGGCAAGCGCAAGGGCAGTGCCAGCACCGCCGACCTGCAGGATTCCAGCCTGGAATCCACCGTGGCGCAGGCCTGCGCGATCGCCCGCTTCACCGAGGACGACGTGGCCGCCGGCCTGGCCGACCCGGAGTTGATGGCGCGCGAGTTCCCCGAGCTGGATGGCTGGCACCCGTGGGCGCTGGACGCCGACACCGCGGTGGATCTGGCGCTGGCCTGCGAAACCGCCGGCCGCGACGCCGATGCGCGCATCAGCAACTCCGACGGCGCCTCGGCCAGCACCGGGCTCAGCCTGTCGGTGTACGCCAATTCGCATGGCTTCGTCGGCCGCGAGCGCGGTACCCATCATTCGATCAGCTGCGCGCTGATCGCCGGCCAGGGCGACGGCATGCAGCGCGACGGCTGGTACAGCAGTGCAATGGCACGCGAGGACCTGGAAGCGCCCGACGCCATCGGCCGCCATGCCGCCGCGCGTACCGTGGCGCGCTTGCAGCCGCGTTCGCTGCCCACCGGCCAGTTGCCGGTGCTGTTCGCTCCGGAAGTGGCGCGCTCGCTGGTCGGCCACCTGCTCGGTGCGGTGTCCGGCGGCGCGCTGTATCGCCGCGCCAGCTTCCTGCTCGACAGCGTCGGCAGCAAGTTGTTCCCGGACTGGTTCAACATCGAAGAGCTGCCGCACCTGCGCCGCGGCTTGCGCTCGGCCGCCTTCGACGGCGAAGGCGTGGCGACGCGGCGTTCGGCGCTGATCACCGACGGCGTGCTGCAGCGCTATGTGCTGGGCAGCTATTCGGCACGCAAGCTGGGCCTGCAGACCACCGCCAATGCCGGCGGCGTCCACAACCTGCAGGTCACCGCCAATGCAGGCGATCTGGCGTCGATGATTGCCGGCATGTCGCGCGGCCTGCTGGTCACCGAATTGATGGGCAATGGCGTCAATCCCGTCACCGGCGACTATTCGCGCGGGGCGGGTGGCTTCTGGATCGAGAATGGCGTGATTGCCTATCCGGTCGATGGCCTGACCGTCGCCGGCAATCTGCGCGACATGTTCGCCGGCATCGAAGCGGTGGGCAGCGATGTCGATCCGCGCTCGCACGTCAAGATCGGCTCGGTGCTGATCAACCGCATGACGGTGGCAGGCGACAGCTGAGCGGCATCGGCTGTACCGGCTTCACCGGTTTCCGAGCGGCGGCTTGTTGTGTCGGAGAGCGTCGCGCGAGCAGTCGTTCGAGCCTGACGGTGCATGCGCGTGGGGCCGAAGCGGGCAGTCACGGTTCGCCGCCCGCGTTCTCGGGCGCGCGATGCAAGAGGGTATGGATCATGCGGCGGCGCGCGCGACGTGCGAGCGCTATCCCGCGCATTTTACGACGCTATTGAATAAGCCATCTGCGTCTCGTGGGCGGCGCTAGCTCGCCGCAAGGCAGGGCGGTCTTGTCGCCCATTGCAGCCACGGCCGGGCCGTGCGCCCATGTCTTTCCGCACTGGTGGCTGGTTGAATCGTTGCTATAGTCCGCCGCACCACAACCATGCACGGGGAGACATGATGAGCGAATTCGAATCGCACGCCGCACCGCCACCACCGCCGCCGGTGGGCACCAGCAGTCCGTCGGAGGAGCGCACGCTCGCGCTGGCCGCGCATCTGCTCGGCATCGTGAGCTCGTTCGTCGGCGCGTTGGTGATCTGGTTGATCAGCAAGGACGCCAGCCCGTCCAAGCCGTTTGCGACCGATCAAGCCAAGGAAGCGCTGAATTTCCAGATTACCGTGCTCATTGCCACCGTGGCAGCGATCATTCTGACCATTGTCTCGTTCGGCATCCTGTTCTTCTTGCCGACGCTGGTGTGGATTGCCAACCTGGTGCTGTGCATCCTGGCCGCAGTCAAGGCCAATAATGGCGAGCATTACCGTTACCCGTTCGCGCTGCGTCTGATCAAGTAACTGGTGCAGTGGAAACAACAAAGGCCCGGCAGCGATGCCGGGCCTTTGTCGTATCAGGCGATGGAGCGATCAGTTCTGCGCCGGGGTGTTTTCTGCGAAGTACTCATGGCTGTCGGCATTGGTGATGGCCTGCGCGGGGTTGCTGATCGCCAGGCTGCGCGCGCCGGACTGGCCGTAGACGCGGTCCTGGGTGCCGGCGACGACCGTGAAGTGACTCATCTCGTGCACCAGCGTGCCGGCCTTGGAGTCGGTGCCGGTGGTCGATGCACTCCAGAACGCATTGCAGACATAGATCTCGTAAGGCGCGTTGGCATAGACGTACGCGTAGGCACTTTCGGTGCAACCGCAATTGATGGTGATCTGGCCGTTGTTCTGGTCCAGCGCATTATCGATGTTGACGAAGTTCGAGCTCACCCGGCTGTAGCGCGAGGCGTTATAGGCGCCGAACCAGGTGGTGTAGCGCGCACCAGTGCTGCCGGCGTTGAGGTAGTTGCGCGCGTTCTGCGAGTAATTGCGCGCGGCGGTCACTGCACTGCCGGCCTGACTAGTGCGGGTAGTGCTGCAGTTGAGGTAGTTGATGCCGTTGACCACGGCGGTCGGGCCGACTGCAAGCTGGCGCTGTACCCCACGGCTGACGCCGTCCAGCCACACGGTGAGCGGGGTGCTGGTGGCCACGGCCGGCTCGCCGTTGGCCGCTTTCATCAGACTGCCGTCGGAAAAGGAGGCGTACTGCAGCGCCGAGCGCACCTGAATGGTGTAGTTGCCGCTGGTGGACAGATCGTAGGCGCCGGCCAGATCGACCTCGCCCTTCACGCTCTGACCCGGCTGCAGGATGGTGAAGTCGGCGGCCTTGGGCAGGCCGCGCTTGACCAGGCGCCCGGTGTAATCCACTGGCTTGCCGTCGCGGCTCACTTCCAGAATGCCGTTATCCAGTGATTTCAGCGGCAGCTGATAGGTCGGCACGCGCGCGATCTGGCTGCCGTTATTGGTGACGGTGACGGCGATCTTGCCCTGATGACGCCCGGCCTGGTCGGCCACTGGCGACAGTTCGATGGTCAATGGAACCGGGCCGCGCACAGACTGCGCCTGCGCCGATCCGAGGACGCCAACAACGGCCAGCGTGCCTGCTGCAAACGATGCAAAAAAAACGTTCTTCACCAGTAACTCTCCGTGTGATCGGGGGATGTCCGCGGATGCGGGCAAGCCAAACCTAGGCAGGACGAGCGAACGCGACAAGTTATTCAATTGCGAATATTTTTGTTCGTATCGAACTTATGTACGGTGCCGAAATATCAAAAATGTCGACAATTCAGCTTTGAATGTGCATTCGGTCACGTTCTGCGACTTCGAATGTGTCAACGACTGGCACAAACGCACCCAAGAAAAGTTGCAATGTGTGACCGAGTTCGCTGGTTGGTCGCCGCTGCTGCAGGCGTTGACCGTGCGCTGGCGCACGGAGTGCGCAAATCATGTCCTTTGCGTCCGATTTATGTCGTCAATGGTCGAGATGTGGCCGCGAGCGACCAGCGCGCCGTCGCGGCACGCAGGAACTTCAGATCCATTGGGCATCGGCCGCCCCCGCTTGCTGCGGTGTAGCGGCGTTGGCAACGGCGCCTAGTGCGCGCGGTCCACCGCAAACCGGCCCAAGGTGGCCAATGTCTCGCCTGGTTGCCCGTAGGGCTGCAGGACGTCGTGCATGCGCGCGGCCAGTTCGGCCAGCTTCGCCTTGGCGCCGTCCATCCCCAGCAGGGCGGGGTAGGTGGATTTGGATTGCGCCGCGTCCTTGCCGGCGGTCTTGCCCAGCTGCGCCGAGCTCGATTCCACATCCAGGATGTCGTCGCGCACCTGGAAGGCCAGGCCCAGCGCGTCGGCAAATTCGTCCAGGCGCTGCTGGTCGGCCAACGCTGCGCCTCCGGTCAGTGCGCCCATCCGTACCGCTGCACGGATCAACGCGCCGGTCTTGAGCGCATGCATGCGTTGCAGGTGCTGCAGCGATTGCAGTTGCCCGGTCGCATCGATGTCCAGCGCCTGGCCGCCGCACATGCCCGCCGCGCCCGCCGCGGTGGCCAGGCTCTGCATCCAGCCCACGCGCAGTTCGGCGCTGGCAGCGGCAGCGGCGAGTAATTCGAACGCGCGCGTCTGCAAGGCATCGCCGGCCAGAATCGCGGTGGCCTCGTCGAAGGCGATATGCACGGTGGGCTGGCCGCGTCGCAGCGCGTCGTCGTCCATCGCCGGCAAATCGTCGTGCACCAGCGAATAAGCGTGAATCAGCTCTACTGCCACCGCGGGCGTGTCGAGCTGATCCTCAGCGGCACCGAACAATGCGCCGCTTGCGTAGACCAGCAGCGGCCGCATGCGCTTGCCCCCGCCCAGCACGGCGTGGCGCATCGCTGCATGCAGGCGCTGCGGCGCATGCGTGGCGCTCGGCAAGCCGGCCTCCAGGCTGCGTTCGGTGCGGGCGATCCAGTGGTCGAACAACGCCGAGCTCACCTCAGCCGTCCAGCGACGGGGGTTCGAAGGCTTCGGCAAGCTCGGGGCGGGCGGGGTCGGTCAACAGGCGCACGCGCAGTTCGGCCTGTTCCAGCGCCTGCTGGCAATCACGGTACAAGCCGATGCCGCGCTCGTAGGCCGTGAGCGATTGCTCCAGGCTCAGATCGCCGACTTCCATCTTCTGCACCAGTTGCTCGAGTTCTTCCAGCGACTGTTCGAAGCGGGCAACCGGGGACGTTTCGTTCAAGGACTTCTTGGCCATCGCTAAAGTGTGCGGCGCGCGCGCAGGCGGGTCAATTCGCATCGGCAGCCGTGCGCCACTGCAGCGCTGCGGCATTGGCCTGCAGCCATGCGTCCAAGGCGCCGGAAATGATGCAGTCGCCGGCCGCGAGCACCTGCGCGCCTTCCCACAGGACCGGCAGGCGCTCGCGTTCCCACGGCGGTAGATCCAGCGCCTGCAGCAGATGTTTGAGTTGGTGCGAATGCCCGCGCTGCGGCAACACGATGCGCTCGCCGCCCTGGCGGGCCCGAACCAGCAGCGGTTGCGCAAAGCGCAGGCCCGGTGCGCCGAGCAACCGCAACTGCGCACCGTCGGGGAGTTGCAGGGGCGCTGCGCCGTCCCACTGCGCGTGCCAGTCCGACGGCCAGGCCGCAGCGGGGCGATGCAGAAACAGGCACTGGCGCCAGCGGCGTACTTCTACCTGCTGCCACGCAAAGCAGGCGTGCCGATCTGCAGCGTGATTGTCGATTTCCTGCTCCAGTGCGGCCACGCCGTGCGCAGGCAGCGGCGGCGCGTGCGCCGCACTCACCCAGGCGCGCAACAGCCTTGCCCTTCGTTCCACAGATTGCGCGCGCAATGCTTGCAGATCCAGCGCGCCGCTGGCGGTAAGCACGCCTGGCAGCAACGCCATGTCTTGCTGCAGCAGCAACGCGCTGGCATCGGCGCTCAGTTGCGCACTGCGCGCCAGCGCGTCGGTCGCCTGCGGCCAGCGTTGCTGCAGCAACGGCAACACCTGGGAGCGCAGGAAATTGCGGTCGTGGCGTGGGTCGGTGTTGCTGGGGTCATCGATCCAGCGCAATCGGTGCGCATGCGCGTAAGCAAGCAGATCGGCGCGCGCATGCGCCAGCATCGGGCGCCACAACGTGCCGCTGGCGAACGGGCGCTGCGGGCGCATCGCCGCCAGGCCTTCGGGGCCGGACGCGCGCAGCGCACGCAGCAGGAACGTTTCCGCCTGGTCGTCGCGATGATGCGCCAGCGCCAGCCATTCGCCAGCAATGAGGGCCTGCGCAAAAGCCGCGTGGCGCGCATTGCGTGCTGCCGCTTCCAGCCCAAGCCCGCTGTCGCGTGCCACCTGCACCCGCACGATCTGCAACGGCACCTGCAGCGCGTCGCACGTGCGTTGGCAATGCGCCGCCCAGGCGTCGGCATCGGCGTGCAACCCATGATGCACATGCAGCGCGCGCAATCCTGCGTGTCGATAGCGCGGCCTCGCCGCCAGCAGATGTAGCAGTACGCTGGAATCCATCCCGCCGCTGTAGGCCAGCAGCACCGGGCCAGGCGGGGTGGCTGGCAGCAGCGGGGTGCCGGTCAGCACAGGCGCGACCTCGCAGCGCATCCTGCGCGCCTGGTGAGCAGATGCCGTCCCGGCTGCGTGATGGCCGGTCGGTCGCCTGCCTGCGGTGTTGCCTGCTGAAGATACAGCGACGATTCCAGTGTTCTCGGCGTCCCACAGCGCGAACAACGGTGCGCAGCTGCAGCCTTGGCTGCAATTGGCTGCCGTGCGCGGTTACCGCATCGCTCCGCGACGGCCCGTCTGAGCACCACACCGACAGCCGGGGACTGCGGCCGTTTGCAGACGTGCTCGCACACGGCATTGGCGAAGCCAGGCAGGCAGGTCGAGCGGCGCTGCGTCGACCGCATCATGCGCCGGCTCGCCCGCCATCGCTGCAGCGCCGCCTGCGCATCAGCGCTTGACCGCAGCCTCGAACGTGGCCGGCTTGGGCAATTCCACCGGCACACCAGCGGCATTGCAGGTGCCGGCCTTGCACAGGCGCTCGCGCAGGCGCGGAGTGGCCTGGACGATGACGTGGTAGATCACGTTCTCTTCCAGCGTGCCGCGGAATGCCGCGCTGCCGGGGCCGGTGGCCCAGCTGCCGACATCTTCGCCGCCGTGGCTTTCGGATTTGGTCGGCACCAGCGCTTCCTGCATGTAGCTGGGGGCTTCGGTGTCGACATGGCTCAGGTCCGGGCGGCCAGTGGCCGGCTCGCTGCTGCTGGGTTCGTGCGGATACTTCTTGGGACCGGCCGGCTGCGCGTTGCTGGCACCTGTATAGCCGGGGCCGTTGGCGTAGCTGAGCGTGGTGTACGGCTGGCCGGCCAGGTCGGTGGCCAGCTGGCTGCGGTCGCCTTCTTCGCCGCCGGTGCCGCGCACCTTGCCCAGGATCGGGTTACCGCGCACCGGGTAGCCGACGAAGTTGAGCGTGTGCGAATGGTCGGCGGTGACGATGATCAGCGTGTCCGGTGGCGCAGTCTGCACAGCAACGCGCACGGCTTCGGACAGCGACACGGTTTCATCGAGCGCGCGGTAGGCGTTGCCGGCGTGGTTGGCGTGATCGATGCGGCCGCCTTCGACCATCAGTACGAACCCATTCGGCTCGCGCGACAGCGACTGGATCGCGGTGCGGGTCATCTCGGTCAGGCTGGGCTCGCCCTGCGGGGTGCGGTTGCGGTCGTGATCGAACTGCATGTGGTCCGGTTCGAACAGCCCCAGCAGCGCAGGTGCACCGGACGCTGCCTGCAATTGCTGCTCGTTCCAGACATAGGCGCCCTGCGGGTGCGCTTGTTTCCACTCGGCGACCAGATCGCGACCGTCCAGGCGCAGGCCCACCTTGTCGTCGTATTCCGGGTCGCGCTCCTGCACGCTCTGGAACTGGCTGCGTCCTCCGCCCAGCACCACCTGCGGGCCTCGGCCGTAGCGGGCGGTGGAGAGCAATTGCTGGGCAATGTCCTGGCAACCGGCAGCACGCGCCGACTCGGGAAGGTCGGTGTCGTTTTCCCAGTTGCGGTCCGGCGAATGCGCATAGGTTGTCGCCGGCGTGGCATGGGTCAGGCGCGTGGTGGTGACGATGCCGGTGGCCATGCCGGCGCTGTCGGCCAGCTGCAGCCAGCTCAGCAGGCCCTTGTTCAAGCTGTCGGCGCAGTCGCTGCGGTTGCCGCTGCTGACGCCGATCGCGCCCATGTGCGACTTCACGCCGGTGGTGATGGAGGTCATGGTGCCGGCCGAATCCGGCGTCTGCGAGTCGGTGTTGTAGGTCTTGCTGAAAGCGGTGGCGGGAAACTGCTCCCACGACAGCAGGTTCTCTTCGCCCGGGCCGCCCTTGCGCTGGCCGTCCAGGATGCGCGCGGCGGCCACCGTGGTCAGGCTCATGCCATCGCCCAGGAACAGGATCACGTTGCGCGCCTTGCCGGCCATGGCGCCGTTGCCGGCCGCGCGGGCGGCGCCCGAGCGGTACCACCATTGCGGGGTTTCGCCGGCGGGGTGCGTGACCGGCGGCACCTCCACGCGGACCGACGCGGGTGCGGAGGTGCCGCTCCCGGTGGTGGAAGCGCAGGCAGCGACGCACAGCGTGGTCAGGGCGGCGAGGGTAGGCAGGCGGTAACGCATCGGCATCGAACTCGTGACTGAATCCAATCCCCATTATGCCGCGCTGGGTGGTGTCACACCGATGACACAGCGCTGTTCCAGCTGTGGTCTCGCGAGCAGGGCAGCCCTGGGCTATGGTGCATGCACTTTCCCCCAGAAGATTCGACGACATGAAACTGGTTGCGGCGTGGTTGCGCATTCCGTTCTGGCAGCGCGTGGTGGCCGGCTTCGTCCTCGGCGCGCTGGTCGGCTGGGCCATGGGCCCGGCGACCGATGTGTGGTTCGGTCCCCTGGGTGACCTGTACGTCACGCTGATCAAGATGATCGCCATCCCGCTGGTGTTCTTTGCGGTGATCAATGCGATCTCGTCGTTGCACGGGCAAAAGTCGGTTGCCGCACTCGGCGGGCGCACGTTCTTGTGGTTTGTGATCACCGCAGCATTGGCGGTGGCCGTGGGCCTGGCGGTCGGCACGATCATGCAGCCGGGTGCCGGCCATTTCAGCTTGAGCGTGGATTCGGGCTGGAAACCGCGCGATGTGCCCAGCCCGGTCCAAGTGCTGCTGGATGTGGTGCCGTCCAACCCGTTCTACGCATTGACCGGCATCGGCACCAAGACCAACGCGGCCGGCGAAACGGTGCTGGCGGCGGGGCGTGGCTCGATCCTGCCGGTGATCTTCTTCGCCGCGTTGCTGGGCTTTGCGATGGTCAAGCTTGGCGAGCGTGTGGCCGAGGCGCGCAAGCTCACCGGGCAGATGAGCGACATCATGATCCAGGTGACGCGCTTCGTGCTGGAGATGACTCCGCTCGGCACCTTTGGGCTGATCGCTGGCCTGGTCGGCAGCTACGGCTTTTCGAAGCTGCTGCCGTTCGGCAATTTCGTGCTGGCGCTGTATGTGGCCTGCGCGATCCACATTGTGGTGGTCTACAGCAGCCTGTTGCTCGCACATGGGCTCAACCCGTGGAAGTTTTTCCGCGGTGCCGCGCCTGGCATGCAGGTGGCGTTCGTCAGTTCGTCGAGCTTTGCGGCAATGCCGGTGGCGATGCGTTCGATTACCCACAACCTGGGGGTCAGCAAGGATTACGCTGCATTCGCGGTACCGCTGGGCGCCAGCATCAAGATGGACGGCTGCGGCGCAATCTTTCCGGCGTTGTGCGCGGTGTTCATCGCGCAATACACCGGCGTCCCCCTGACCGCCAACCAGTATTTCGTGGTGCTGATCGCCTCGGTGCTCGGCAGCTTCGGCACGGCCGGCGTACCGGGCACGGCGGTCATCATGGCCACGGTGGTGCTGAGTGCGGCCAATCTGCCGTTGGAAGTGATCGGGTACCTGTATGCGATCGACCGCATCCTGGACATGATGCGCACCATGACCAACGTCACCGGGCAGATGCTGGTGCCGGTGCTGGTGGCCAAGCAAACCGGCCTGCTCGACAAGAGCATCTACGAATCCGCCTCCACCAATGTGGGACTGGAAGAACCGCCGGCTGACAGCGCCAAACCACTGCGCTGAGGCAGCTTGATGCGTGCCGGATCTCCACACCTGCGCGAACGGCTGCAGCAGTTGCCCGAGCTGGAGCGCATGGATGGCGTGTTGGTGCAGCGCGGCTTGGCCGATGACCCCTTCGAGACGCACTACCTGGAGATCCGGCGCAAGGAAGGCCGACTCTATACCGATGCGCAGGTGCGCGGCCTGCCGCGTCCGGGCGGAAAACTGGGGGCAACGCTGGAATGGCGCGTGCGCGCGCTGTCGAGCAGTTTGCTGGCGCAGCACCTGGCCACGCATGCCGGCGAGGGCGCCATCCTCGAACTCGGTTGCGGCAATGGCTGGCTATCGCACTTGCTGGCGCAGTCGCTGCAACGCGAGGTGTGCGGCATCGACGTCAATCGCACCGAGCTCAGCCAGGCCGCACGCGTGTTCGGCCATGCAACGGGCCTGAGTTTCATCGCTGGCGACATCCAGACCGTGGCACTGCCGCGCGAGGTGTTCGACATCATCGTGCTGCCCGCCTGCGTGCAGTATTTCGCTGATCCTGGCGCGTTGATCGAGCGTTTGCTCGCGCATCTGCGCGAGGATGGCGTGCTGCATATTCTCGATAGCCCGCTCTACGCCACGCCGCAGCAGGGCCAAGAGAGCGCCGCACGCAGCCTGCGCTACTTCACCGAGCTGGGCGTTCCGGAACTGGCTGCGCATTACCACCAGCATACCTACGCGACGTTCGACCGCTTTGCGGTGCAGTGGTTGTTCGACCCGCGTCGTTGGAGCGCCCGTATGCGAA
This sequence comes from Xanthomonas sp. DAR33341, assembly GCF_003992815.1. Lineage (NCBI taxonomy): Bacteria > Pseudomonadati > Pseudomonadota > Gammaproteobacteria > Lysobacterales > Lysobacteraceae > Xanthomonas > Xanthomonas sp. DAR33341. The sequence continues at coordinate 99,734 of NZ_QEYV01000038.1, forward strand.
AGGCGCTCGGGTTGCCGCAGCCGCATTTCCCGTGGCTGTGTCTGCGCAAGCGGGACAACCTTGAGGTGATTGGCGGTTGAGCGTGCTTGTTGACGTTGTTCGATCACGTGGGGCAGGGGGAGTCGGGCGATCTGACGATGGCGCTGCTCAGGCTCACGGGACGAATTTCAAGGCATCCCGCATCTTGGCTGATGACAGGTCTTGTGCCGATCTTCGTTGCGCTCACGTCGACCGGTACGGCAATCGCGTCGTGGGTACGACGAGTTCCACCCACATGGCACACTTCCAGCTCATCCATTGACGAGGGCGGGCGGTGATTGGCCAACAGCGTGATCTGACATTTCGTTTTCTGGCCGAGCCCAGCGACGTCAACTTCGGCGGCAAGGTGCATGGCGGCGTGGTGATGAAGTGGATCGACCAGGTTGGTTTTGCGGCGGCCAGTGGTTGGAGTGGGCATTACTGCGTCACCGTGGCGGTGGGCGGTATCCGCTTCGTGGCGCCGGTGCGCATCGGCGATCTGGTGGCCGTGTCGGCCAAGCTCGTCTACACCGGCCGCAGCAGCATGCATTTCGCGATCGATGTACGCGCGCGCAGTCCGATGGGCGGCGATTCGCGCCTGTGCACGCATTGCATCATCGTGTTCGTGGCGATGGATCCGGACGGGATCACCCCGGTGGAAGTGCCGTCCTGGCGGCCAGATACCCCGGAAGATCAACGCCTGGCGGAATACGCGCTCAAGGTGATGGAGTTGAGCAAGGGCATCGAGGACACCATGGCACGGTACAAGGCCGACGCCTCGCAGTAAGCCGCATCCCGTGTACCGGTAGATCATCTGCCCGATGACGGCGTAGGCGGTGCGGGCAGCGCGGCTCCTGGTGCGCCTGGCGCGTGGGCCGGTAGGCGCCGATAGAGGCTGCGCGGTCGCACATGGACGTCGCGGCCCGGTTCCGCGCAACAAAAAGGCCGCGAGATCGTCGCGGCCCTCTTCGAATGAGTCGAAAGCAACCGAGCGTTACAGCACCCGGCGCGCCTGGATGAACTTCTCGCTCCAGTAGCCGCTGGCCAGCGAATCCACGCGCACGTCCTTGCCGCGGCTGGGCGCGTGCAGGAACTTGCCGTCGCCGACCACCAGGCCGACATGGTCGATACGGCCACGCTTGCCGAAGAACACCAGGTCGCCAGCCTTCAGCGCGCTCGGGTCCTTGATCAGTTCGGCCGATTCGTCGCGGGCGATGTCGCGCGAGACGCGCGGCAGGTCGATGCCGAGCGCAGTCTTGAATACATAGCCGACCAGGCCGCTGCAGTCGAACCCTTCGGTGGATTCGCCGCCCCAGACGTACGGAGTGCCGAGCAGGGCCATGGCGCGCTGCAGGATCACCTGCACGCGGCTATCGGCCACGGCGTTCTGAGCAGCATTGGCTGCGCTCTGCGACACGTCGTAATTGGCAAGCAGGCGGCTGAGATCGCCAGCGAACATCGCCGAGCGGTCCATCAGCGGAATGGCGTCGTTGGCAGCCAGGTGCGGAAGCAGGGCGGCCAGTGTTGCGGTGGCAGCGGCGTCGGCGCGGCTGCGGGTTGCGGCCTTCTCGGCGGCGACGGCGCTGTCCGGCGTGGTCGTCTGCGGAGCGGATGGCGTGCTGCTGGCGGTCTGCGCGAATGCAGGAAGTGCTGCAATCAACAACGCGGTGGCGCATAGCAGGCGGAGCGGTTTCCGGGGCGGAAGCGGTGCGGCGCCAGGTTTGATCTGTTCGTCGTTCGTCACGCGGGAATCACAGTTCTGCTGTCGATGCGAGATGATGCCCTGGTGAAAGAATCGTTACGTTCAAAAAAAGTTAACTTTCCGTTTTATGACTTGTGATGTTCATCACATTTTAGTGCAAAACCCGCTTTGAACCTGAATAATGGTCACGCCAGTAAGCTCCATCCAGAAAATCCAAGCGGACCGTACCGCCGGTGGTAGGGGCATGCACGAAGCGGCCTTCACCTACATAAATGCCAACATGGGTCACGTTGCCTCCAGCGCCGAAAAACACCAGATCGCCGGTGGCAAGTCGCTCGGGCGGGATGCGCGGGCCCTGGATCGCGGCCAGTTCGCGCGAGGTGCGCGGTAGCGCCAGGGCCAATACGTCTTGGTAGACATAGGTGACCAGCCCGCTGCAGTCGAAGCCGGTCTGAGGCGTATTGCCGCCAAACCGGTACGGGGTGCCCACCAGCCCCAGCGCGCGCATCAGGATGTTGTTGGCGGCGGCCGGGTCGGCCGGCGGCACCTGCGGCCATACGCGCGCAGCCGGTGGTGGCACGGCCGGGCGCCGCACTGGCGCATGCGACGAACAGCCCCCCAGGAGCAGCAGGCCCAGCAACAGGCTGGCCGCGGCGCGTCGGGCGCTGGCGGCGAAAACTGGCGTGATATGCATGGAGCCGGGATAATGGGCGGTTCGAAAGGTCGCCATGATGGCGGCGCACCCGGCGGCCGACAAGCCGTCCTCAACCGTCTGCCACCGGGCAGCCCATTCAGAGCCAGGCATGAAGATCGAAAAAGACAGCGTCGTCCGCTTCCATTACACCGTTTCGGAGATCGGCCAGGAGCCGATCGAGAGCTCCAAGGAGCGTGACCCGTTGGCGATCATGATCGGCCACGGCAACATCATCCCGGGCCTGGAAGCGGCCATGATGGATAAGGAAGCCGGCGAGAGCTTCGGCGTTGACGTCAAGGCCACCGAAGCCTATGGCGAATACCGCGAAGGCCTGAGCCAGCGCGTGCCCAAGAAGCATTTCGGCGCCACCAAACTGGTGCCCGGCACCCAGGTCGTGCTGCAGACCAACTTCGGCCCGCGCGCGGTGACGGTGCAGAAGGTCGGCATGAGCGTGGTCGATGTGGACCTCAATCACCCGATGGCCGGCAAGGATCTGCATTTCGACGTGGAGATCGTCGAAGTGCGCGAAGCCACCGCGGAAGAACGCGACCACGGCCATGTGCACGGCGACGGCGGTCATCACCACTAAGGTCGGTCACGCACGCACGCGCTCGCGTGGCGGTTGGACGGATGGGACGCATGCGCACCACTGACGTAGGCCGGCCATCCGGCGCGACGGTGGTGCATGCGCGCCACACGCACATCGGCCCATGCCTGTGGGTTGCCGCGGTGCGTGCATGATTGCTGTTCCTGACGGCCCGCCCCATCGGCGGGCCGTCTGCATTCTGCGGCGCGCGCCGCCGCATCTGGTTGCCTGAGCCGTGATGACATCCCGCGACGTGCTGCTTCCCATTGCTGCGACCGAACGCATCGTCGTGCTGGATGTCCTGCGCGGCGTGGCGCTGCTGGGCATCCTGCTGATGAACATGGAAGCCTTCGTCGGGCCGCTCGATCTGGCCATGACCGGCGTGGAGCCGCATTGGCATGGCGCCGACCGGGTTGCCGATGCGCTGGTCTACGTGTTCGTGCAAGGCAAGTTCTACACGCTGTTTTCGCTGTTGTTCGGCATGGGCTTTGCGGTGATGGCGCAGCGCGCCGCACAGGCCGGGCGCGCATTCTTCGGCCTGTATCTACGCCGCACCCTCGGGCTGTTGGCGATCGGGCTTGCCCATGCATTGCTGGTGTGGTCCGGCGATGTTCTGGTGACCTATGCCCTGCTGGCGTTGTTGCTGCTGAGCGCGCGCAACGTGCCGACGGTGACGCTGCCGTGGTTCGCTGCATTGGTGTACCTGTGTGCACCTGGGTTGACCCTGCTGTATGGCGTGGCAGGCGAGCTGGCGCAGGCCGATCCTGCCGCGACGGTGCAGTGGAAAGCGGCGATGGCCGACGCCGCGCAGCAGGCGCTGGCGAATGTGCAGGCGCAGCGCGCCGCATTCGGCAGTGGCACTTACCTGCAAGCGACGGTGCAGCGCTGGCATGACTTTCAGGAAGCGATGACCGGCCTCAGCATCAACGGCCCGGCCATGCTCGGCATGTTCCTGCTCGGTGGCTGGTTCGTGCGCAGCGGTGCGATCGCCACGCCCGAGCGCTTCCCACGCTTGTTTGCGACGCTACGCTATGGCGTATTGCCGCTCGGGCTGGGCGTGATGCTGGCAAGTTATGCGTTGGAGCCGTGGATCGATCCGGCGCGTCTGGACCTGCGCCTGTCCGGCGCCTTCGCGCTGTCGCTGATTGCAGGGCCGTTGATGTGCCTGGGCTACGCCGCATGGGTGGTGCGCCTGGCATCGCGCCTGGCATGGCTTGCGCCAGCAGGGCGGATGGCATTGAGCAACTATCTGCTGCAATCGCTGGTCTGCACCGGCATCTTCTACGGCTACGGGCTGGGCTATTTCGAACAGCTGCCGCGGGTGTGGCAACTGCCGTTCGCACTGACACTGTTCGCGCTGCAGGTGCTGCTGAGCCGGTGCTGGCTGCATTGGTTCCGCTTCGGGCCGATGGAATGGCTATGGCGCAGCGTGACCTATCTGCAGGTGCCGCCGATGTGGCGTGGCGCCGGGCGCGCCGGGTAGCGCCTGCATGCACGGCAGCCGCGATGATGTGCTGGTGATCGGCGCGGGCGCGATTGGCCTGGCCACCGCGCTGGCACTTGTCGAAGCGGGCCGGCAGGTGCGTGTGCTCGATGCCGGTGCGACTGGGGCGGCGACCTCCTACGGCAATTGCGGCACCATCACGCCGAGCCATGCACCGCCGCTGGCGGCGCCCGGCATGATCGCGCAGGCATTGAAATGGATGTTCACCCCGGATGCCCCGCTGTATATCCCGCCCCGTCTGGATCCGGAGTTGTGGCGCTGGCTACTGCGCTTCGCACGGCGCTGCAATGCACGCGATTGGCAGTCCAGTGCACAGGCGCGGGCGGCGCTGTTGCACGATGCACGGCAGCGTTTCGACGCGTGGGTGGCGCGGTACGCGCTGGAGTGCGAGTTTCGCAACGACGGGCTGGATTACGTGTTCGGCGATGCGCGCCGCTTTGCGCAATACCGCGACGAATGCGCGCTGCTGGCGCAGTGGGGTATCCGGGCAGAGGTCATCGATGGTGCGGACTATATGCGTCAGGATCCCGCATTTCGCGATGGAATCGCTGGCGCGATCCACTTCCCGGGCGATGCGCATCTACGCCCGGAGCAATACACCGCAGAGCTTGCGAGAGTGCTGCGCGCACGTGGCGGGGTGATCGATGCGCACTGCCGCGTGCAGGCAATCGTGCCCGATGGAGGCGGCAGCTACGTGCAGACCGAGCACGGCAAGCGCCGTGCGCGCGAGGTGGTGATCGCAACCGGACCATGGTCGCCGGCGCTGGCGGCGCAACTTGGTCTGCGCCTGCCGGTGCAGGCCGGCAAGGGCTATTCGATTACCTACAGCGCGCCGCATCTGATGCCGCGTCGCCCGGTGGTGTTGAAGGACCGCTGGGTGTTCGTGGTGCCGTGGCGCGACCGCCTGCGCATCGGCAGCACGATGGAATTTTCCGGGCGCGATACGCAGCTCAATGCCACACGCCTGGCTGCGTTGGAGCGCGCGGCGGCCGAATATCTGCATACGCCACGCGGACCTGCAGTGATCGAACGCTGGTACGGATGGCGGCCGATGACCTGGGACGACGTGCCGGTGTTGGGCGCGGTGCCAGGCCATCCTCACGTCTGGCTCGCAGCCGGGCATGGCATGCTCGGCATCAGCATGAGCACTGCAAGCGGACAATTGATGGCCGACCTGATCACGGGCCGCGCACCTGCGCTGGACCCGCATCCTTACCGGGCGGAGCGTTTCGCATGAGTGCGCGTTACGACTACGACGTGGTGATTCTGGGCGGCGGGTCCGGCGGCCTCGCGGCGGGATTTCGCGCGGCAAAACATGGCGCGCGCGTGGCGATCATGGAGCCCGACGAATTGGGCGGCACCTGCGTCAATCTCGGTTGCGTGCCGAAGAAGGCGATGTGGCTGGCCGCCGATCTGGCCGGCAAGATCGAGTTGGCCAGCGCATTGGGATTCGATGTGCCGCGCCCGACGTTGGCCTGGCAGGAGCTGGTCACGCATCGGCAGGGGTACATCGCCAACATCCACGCCAGCTATCGACGCCGCCTCAACGAAGATGGCGTGGTCTTGATCCCGCAGCGCGGCGTATTGCAGGACCGCCATACCGTCATGGGCAGCGACGGCGTGCCGGTAACCGCCGGGCACATCGTGATCGCCACTGGCGCGCACGCGTTACGCCCGGACGTGGAGGGCGCAGAGCATGGCGAGGTCTCCGACGATTTCTTCAATCTCTGCCATGCGCCCGAGCAGGTCGCGATTATCGGCGGCGGCTATATCGCGGTGGAAATCGCTGGGCTGCTGCAGGCCTTAGGGAGCCGCGTGCATCTATTCGTGCAGGGCGAGCGCTTGCTGGAACGCTTCGATGCGGAACTGACCTTGCAGTTGGCCGACAACCTGCGCCATCTGGGCGTGCGGCTGCACTTCGGTTTCACCACCACCGCATTGGAGCGCGATATGCACGGTGCGCTGCGCGTGCATGGGCATTCCGTACATCCGCGCGAGCAGGGCAACGACGTCTTCGACAAGGTGTTTTTCGCGGTGGGCCGCCGCGCCAATACCGCAGGGCTGGGTCTGGACACCGTGGGTGTTGCGCTTGGCGACAAGGGCGAAGTGGTGGTGGACGACAGGCAGACCACCAACGTGCCGAATATTCACGCAATCGGCGATGTGGGCGGCAAGGTCGGACTGACGCCGGTGGCGATTGCGGCGGGGCGCAAGCTGATGGACCGCCTGTTCGGTCACCAACCGGATGCGCGCATGGATTACGAAAACGTGCCCAGCGTGGTGTTTTCGCACCCGCCGCTTGGCAATGTCGGGCTCACCGAAGAACAGGCACGTGCGCGCTACAACGGGGCGGTGCGCGTGTACCGCAGCAATTTCCGCCCGATGCTGCACGCACTGGCGGACGCGCCGCAGCGCAGCTTGTTCAAGCTGGTGTGCGTGGGCGAAGAAGAACGTGTGGTCGGCGTGCATCTGCTGGGTGAAAGCGCCGACGAAATGCTGCAAGGCTTTGCGGTGGCGGTGAAGATGGGCGCGACCAAGCGCGACTTCGACGAAACCGTGGCGATTCATCCCACCTCGTCTGAAGAGATTGTGTTGATGCACTGAGCGTTGCTTGCGCCATGGCGTCGCCGCCGCTGTCGATAATTGGTTGCCATGTGGCGGCGCATAAGGCGATGCCTTGATCGATGCCAGGCTGCGATATCCAGTGGCAGCCGTACCCTCATCCGGCGCTGCGCGCCACCTTGTCTCCGTAAAGGGGGGGGGGCAGTGTCTTGATGGGAAGGATTGAAGCGTCTCTCCCATGGAAGAGGGATTAGGGGAAGGGTTCGGTAGAAGCGACTTATTAATCCCCTCGATCTGATATTCATGCTTTTTGTATTTTTTACCCGGGGGCGATGTCGACTTATTGCGTTGCCTCATTGGTTTGCTTGCTTCGCCCGTACCCTCACCCCAGCCCCTCTCCCCGGGGGAGAGGGGCTGGCAAGTTTCCCTTCGCGTGCAAGCCGATCCGCACACGCACGCCGATCAGCTGGCATGCTTGCACGATGCCCACATCTCGCCATCCAACGCCGCGCGGCACTGCCGGCCCGCCTGTGCGTGCCGGCTCCAAGGGTGAGTCACTGTCCGGCGAGCAGGCGCGGCTGCGGATTGTCCAGATAATCCGCACAATTCCCGCGGGCGAGGTCGCCGGTTATGGGGAAGTTGCCCGGCGCGCCGGCCTGCCGGGCCGTGCGCGTCTGGTGGCACGCGTGCTCAGCGGCAACGACGACCCAAAGCTTCCCTGGCATCGCGTATTGCGTAGCGATGGCCGGATTGCCTTGCCCGAAGGCTCGGCAGGCTACCGGGAGCAATGCCAGCGCCTGCGCGCCGAGGGCGTCCAGGTGGAACGGGGCCGTGTGCGCCGGGCCAGCGCCGCACAGCGGCTGGATGCGGCCGTGTGGGGGCCTTCATAAGCCTGCCGTTATCATCGGCAGCATTCCGAAGGAAGCCACCATGCCTCAACTACCGCCCATCACCAAAGCATTACTGATCGCCAACATCGGCTTGTTCCTGCTGCAATGGGCGGTGGGCGACCTGGGCGCCGGCGTGTTGCCATCGGACAGCGTGTTGTCGTGGCTGATGTTGTGGCCGCTGTCCAACGGCTTCGATGCATTTTCGCCGGGCGCCAGCTTCATGCCGTGGCAGCTGCTGACCTACGCGTTCCTGCATGGCGGCTTCAACCATCTGTTTTTCAACATGCTGGCGCTTTTCATGTTTGGCGCGCCGTTGGAACAGACCTGGGGCCAGAAGCGCTTTCTTACCTACTACCTCGTGTGCGTGGCCGGCGCCGGGCTGTGCCAGTTGTTGATGGCCTGGTTCACGCAAAGCGGTGCGCCGGTCGTGGGCGCATCGGGTGGCGTGTTCGGTTTGCTGCTGGCGTACGGAATGCTGTTCCCCAATCAGCGCGTGATGCTGCTGTTCCCGCCGATTCCAATGAAGGCGCGGACCTTCGTGATCGTGTTCGGCGCAATCGAGTTATTGCTGGGGGCGACCGGTTGGCAGCCTGGCGTGGCCCACTTCGCGCATCTGGGCGGCATGCTGTTCGGCTGGCTGATGATCCGCTACTGGCGCGGCCAGTCGCCATTCGGCGGCAGCGGCGGAAGGAAGGGCGGTGGGAAGCGCAAGCCGCCGTTACGCGTGGTGCGTTGAGTCGGGCAATGCTGCTTCGTTGCGCGTGATCCGTAGGAGCGGCCTTGGCCGCGATGGGCATCATCGGGAACACCTCAGCGCGGCCAGGGCCGCTCCTACATGGATGGACGTCGCAGAAGCCAGCACGGATCGTAGCTGACACGCTTTCCCGCGAATGCCACAGACAAAGAAAGAGCGCGGGATCCGCGCTCTTTTTTGATTGCCTAACCTCGGCGAGGATCAGCGCCAGACTTTGATCTGGTCCGCATCCACGCGCTGCATCGGCTGGCCGGCCTTGCAGCTGAACGTTGCACCGAACTCGGGCAGGTTCGAAAGCGGGCCGTTGGTGCGCCACTGGCCCGGTGCGCGGATGTCGGCGCTTGCGCGCTGTACCGCTTCGTTGGGCGACAACTGCTGCGCCCACAGCCCGGCCCAGGCAGTGAAGAAGGCCTGCTTGTCGGCCTCGGTGGCTGCCGGCTGCGCCTTGCTGAATGCCTGCCAGGCCAATTCGACGCCTGCCAGATCGGCCAGGTTCTCTTCGGCGGTCTGCGCACCATTGACCTTGGCGTTGGGCACGCCCGGATACGGGTAGGCCGAGAACTGCGTGGCGACCTTGTTGGTCAGCATCGTCCAGCTCGCCTTTTCGGCCGGCGTCCACCAGCTGCGCAATTCACCCTTGGCATCGACCAGCGAGCCCTTGGCATCGATCGCACGGGTGATCTCGTGTGCGACCAGCGCACCGTACGCACCGTACTGCGCCGCCTGCGTTCCGCCGGTGGTCAACACCGGCGCCTGCAACACGGCGGCAGTGACGATCAGGCGGTTCTGCGCGATGTCGTAGGCCACCGCCGGCTGTTGCGGCAGCACGTCCCAGCGACGGTCGGCGTTGCCCTTGCCGATGCGCTTCATCTCTTCGCGGTGGCGCCAGGTCGAGGCGATCAGCATGTTGCCGCCGAAGCTGCCGCGCCCCATCGGCTGCACGGTGTAATCCAGGTCGCGTCGCGGCGCGCCGACTTCGATCTTCATCGCAGCCAGCTTGGCCTTGGCTTCGGCCACCACCTCGCCGTTGCCCCAACCGGTGCGCTCCAGCGCGGCCAGCTGCGCATCGCGCACCTGGTCGGCGATGGCTTCGGCCTGGCGACGGGTGTCGCTGCTCAGATAACGCGACACGTACTCGCGGCCGAGCATCGGGCCGGCGGCTACGTTGATCGCGTCCAGCACCTGCTGCCAACGCTGCGGCGGCACCGCATCGCCACGCAGCAGACGGCCGCGGAACTGGTATTCGGCATCGTGGAAGCTCTTGGACAGGTACGGCGCCATCGCATCGCCCACGCGCCAGCGCAGGTAGGCCTTCCACTGGTCCGGCTTGATGCTGACGATCATGCTGTCGAGTTGCTTGAACATGGCCGGGTCGGCCATCGACACCAGGTCGTCCTTGACGCCTTGCGCTTCCAGAAAGTCGGCCAGGCGCAGGTTCTTGTACTGCTTGCCCAGTTCCTTGGTGGCGATCGGTGCGTAGTTGTTGAACGGGTTGTTGATGCCCTGCACCGACTGCGCGCTACGCGCCAGCGCGGTTTCGATCTGCAGCACGGAGGCGGCGTCGGCGTCGAGCTTGTCGGCGGCGGTGCCGGTGAGCGCCAGGATCTGCTTGACGTAGGCGCGGTAGCGGCCCATCAGCGCCTGGGTGTCGGCGTCGGTGCGGGTGTAGAAGGCCGGGTCGGGCAGGCCCATGCCGCCCTGCATGAAGTAGCCGATATGGCGATCGAGCGCCTTCAGGTCCACGTCCGGGCCGAAATTGAAGCCGACCGGAATACCGACCTGATGCAACGCGGCGATGGAAGCGGGCACATCCTTGGCCTTCTTGATCGCGTCGATGCGCGAGAGCAGGGGGGCGATCGGGTTGGAGCCGTCCTTTTCGACAGCCGCCTCGTCCAGGCCGCTGGCCCAGAAATCGCCAAGCAGCTTCTGCACGTTGCCCTGCGGGGACTTCATCGATGCGTCGAGCAACTCGCGCTGCTGCTGCAGGGCGCGCTCGGACAATTGACCCAGCGCGGTGACGGCGCCGGCCTGCGGCACGGGGTTGGCCTTGAGCCAGCTGGCGTTGGCGTAGTCGTAGAAATTGGTGCAGGCCGCCGAGACGGCCGGAGCCTTGGGCGCCGCGGCCTTCTTCTTGCGAGCGGCGTCGGCGTCGGGGGCGGACAGCAGCGAGATCAGGCTGAAGCCAAGAGCGAGGGCAAGCGGACGAATGGTGGGCATCGAGAAGAAGGGTGGCCAGATTGAAGTCGGCGGAGTTTAGCAAGGCTGCGTGCCGCGCAGGCAGGCGCGCGCGCCGGTTCGTGCTCGCTGCCGGCCGCTTGCATGAATGCGACAGGCCCGCGCGTGCGGGCCTGTGCCGGGTGCCATCGTGGTGGAAGCGCTTGCAGCCGCCGCCTGTGCAGGCTTACCAGATCACCACGCGGTCTTGTTCTGGCCGCACCATCGCATCGCCGGCCTTGCAGGAAAATGCCTTGGCGAAAGAGGGCATGTTCGAGGGCGGGGCAATGGCGCGCAGGTTGTCCGGCGCATGCGGGTCGCTCGCCAGGTAGACCAGCTGCTGCTGCTCGCGTGTCTGCCCACGCCAAGTGCGTGCGTAGTTCAGGAAAAAGCGTTGATCCGGGCTGTACCCGTCGATCGCGATGGCGCGTTCCGGGTGCGCGCGCAGATCTGCCTGCAACGCATCGTAGGCGACGTTGAGGCCGCCCAGATCGGCGATGTTCTCGCCCAGGCTGAGCTTGCCATTGACGTGCACCGTAGGGTGGTCGGGTAGCGGCACGTAGGCATCGAACTGTTTGATCAGTCGGTCGGCACGCTGCTCGAAGGCCTTGCGATCCTGCGGCGTCCACCAGTCGACATTGTTACCGGCGCCGTCGAACTGCCTGCCCTCATCGTCGAAGCCGTGCGTGGCTTCATGCCCGATCACCGCGCCGATGCCGCCGTAGTTCAAGGCATCGTCTGCGCTGGCGTCGAAGAACGGCGGCTGCAGAATTCCGGCCGGGAAATTGATGGAATTTGTGCTGGGGTTGTAATACGCATTGACGGTCTGCGGCGTCGTCGACCAACGCATGCGGTCGGTGGGTTTACCGATCCGGGCGATGTCGTCGTGATAGTTGAACTTCGCTGCCGCCTGTAGGTTGCGGTAATACGCGCCGGGCACGATCTCCAGCCCCGACCAGTCGCGCCAGGTGTCGGGGTAGCCGATTTTTGGCAGGAATGTTTGCCACTTGGCGATGGCCTTGGCTTTGGTTTCCGGGCTCATCCAGTCGACGCGTTCGATGCGTGCCTTGAGCGCGGCACGCACGTTGTCGACCAGGTCGCTGGCACGCTGTTTTGCTTCCGGCGTGAACACCTTGGCGACATAGAGTTGCCCCAGCCCTTCGCCCATTGCGCCGTTGACCGTGCGCAATACGCGTTTCCAACGTGGCTGCTGTTCGGGTTGCCCGGATAGCGTTTTGCCGTAGAAGGCGAAGTTGTTGTCGACGAACGCCTTGCTGAGCTGCCTGGATGCATCGTCGATGGTGTGGAAGCGCAGGTAGGCCTGCCATTGTGCGATCGGAGCATTCGCCAGCTGACGATCGAATTCAGCGAAGAACCGCGGCTGCGACAGGGAAAAGCCGGCACCGCTGTCGAGGCCTTGCACAGCGAAGAAATTGCTCCATGCAAAGTGCGGCGTGAGTTTGTCGGCCTCGGCCGTGCTGACGAAGTGATACTGGTTCTTGGGGTCGCGCGCCTCGGTGCGTGTGAGCGAGGCGGCCGCCAGCCGCGTTTCGAGCGCCAGGACCTGGCTCGCCTGCGCCTTGGCGGCATCGGCGGTGCTGCCAGTGAGTTCGAAGGATTTGGCGATATACGCCAGATATGCCTTCCGAATGGGCGCGTATTCGGGCGCGGTGTAGTACTCCTTGGTCGGCAGGCCTAGCCCATCTTCCTGCGCGAACCCGATCTGCCTGTCTGCATGTTTGAAGTCGGCAGCCGCTCCGAAGTCGAAGACATGCTTATCGCCTTCGGCAAAACGATGAGTGATGTAGTCGGCAACGGCCTTGCCTGAGGTCAGCGCGGCGATGGCGTCGAGCTGTGGCTTGATCGGCTGGTCGCCAGCCGCTTCGATGGCCGCTTCATCCATGCCCGAGGCGTACAGCATGCCGATCTTGTGGGCGACAGGATTGGGTTGGGTACCCGACTGCGTTGCGGCGTCTTCGACAATCTGGCGTTGGGTGGTCAGGCTGTTCTCCACGAGCACGTCGGTGACGCTCCAACTGGTGCGGTCGGCCGGGATGGGATTGGCTTTTTTCCAACGGCCATTGACGAAATCGTCCAGGTTCTGGCACGCGCTGGTGGTTGCATCCAGTTCGCCGATATCGAACGCAGGTTTCGCTGCCGCTGGCGTCGCTGCGGGTGCCGAGGTTGCGGTTTTTTCCGGTGTGCTGCTGGTTTGCGCTTCGCGTTGGCAGCCTGTCAGGGCGACCAGCAGGGCAAGGGCAAGCGTGGAGGTGTTGGTCGGTGACATGGGCGCCAGTGGCTGGGATAAACGCCGAGTATAAGCGGACCCATCAACAGGGGCGCATGTGTTGAGGTTTGTTGAGGCTTGCATGCAGGCGCGATTGCAGATCGCACCGCATTGCAGCTGGTGTTTGCGGGTCTTGCGTACAGCCTGCGCTTGCGGCCAGGCGCAGCGATGGCGTGGCAGCAGGATGTGCGTTGTACGCGTTGGTCGGCACGCGTCTGGCGACGCGTGTGTGCAGGAAAGGTCATCCATTGCCGGGGCATGGCCTGCATCGGTCGTTGGCGCCGGTTGGCGGATATGGAAAAGACCATGCGGGAAATACCGGGCGTACAAAGAAAACGGGCGGCCGTCTTTCGATGGCCGCCCGTCGTTTTACCGCGACTGCGCAATTACCAGATCACGACCTGCTTGTCGCCCTGACGCACCATCGCATCGCCCGCCTTGCACGAGAACGCGGCGGCGAATGCCGGCATGTTCGACGGTGCGCCGATGGCGCGGAAGTTCGCCGGTGCATGCGGGTCGGTCTTCAGGCGCACGACCAGTTCTTCCGGGGTGAAGTTGCGACGCCACACCGTGGCCCAGTTCAGGAAGAAGCGCTGGTCGCGGGTGATGCCGTCGGTCTTGGGGTCGTCCTTGCCGGCAGTGGCGGCCTTCATGGCGTCGTAGGCGGTGTTCAGGCCACCCAGGTCGGCGATGTTTTCGCCCAGGGTCAGGTCGCCCTTGACCTTGTCGCCGGCCGGCGTGCGGTAGCCGTCGAACTGCGCCACCAGCTTGCCGGTGCGTGCCTTGAACGCGTCCAGATCCTTCTGCGTCCACCAACCCGGATCGGGGATGAAGTTGCCATCGGCGCCGAAGCGGCTGCCCTGGTCGTCGTAACCGTGGGTCATCTCATGGCCGATCACTGCACCGATGCCGCCGTAGTTCATTTCCTCCGGCGCATTCGGGTCGAAGAACGGCGGCTGCAGGATGGCGGCCGGGAACACGATTTCGTTCTGCAGCGGGTTGTAGTACGCGTTGACCGTCTGCGGGCTCATGCCCCATTCGGTCTTGTCCACCGGCTTGCCGATCTTGGACAGGTTCCACTTGTAGTTGAACTCCTGGGCGGCCATCACGTTGCCCAGGTAGCTGTCGCGGCCGGTGCTCAGGCCGTTCCACTCACGCCACTTTTCCGGATAGCCGATCTTGGGCGTAAAGCTCTCCCACTTGGCGATGGCCTTGGTCTTGGTCTCCGGGCTCATCCAGTCCAGCTTCTCGATGCGGGCCTTCAGCGCGGTACGCAGATTGGTCACCAGGGTTTCCATCTTGGCCTTGGAATCGGCCGGGAAGGCGACCTTGACGTACAGCTGGCCCAGCGCTTCGCCGGCCTGGCCGTTGATGGTGGCCAGCACGCGCTTCCAACGCGGCTTGATTTCCTTCTGGCCGCGCATGGTCTTGTTGTAGAACGCAAAGTTCTCATCGACGAACGGCTGGCTCAGGAACGGCGAAGCGCCATCGACGGTGTGGAAGCGCAGGTACGCGCGCCAGATCGCCGGGTCGGTGTCGGCGATCATCTTGCTCACTTCCTGGTGGAAGGCCGGGATCGCCAGCGAGAACATCTCCGGTGTGGCCACGCCCTGCGACTTGAAGAACTCGGTCCACGACCAGTTCGGGGTCAGCTTGTCGGCCTCGGCCGGCGAGATCGGGTTATAGGCCAGCGAGGCGTCGCGCGACATCTGGGTGCTGGTCTTGGAGACCTTGGCCAGGCGGGTTTCGAAAGCGACCACTTGCTTGGCCTGCGCGGCGGCATCGGCCGCAGCCACGCCGGACAGTTCCAGCACCTTGGCCACGTGCGCCTGATACGCCTCCAGCTTGGCCTTGTTGGCGGGGCTGGTGTAGTACTCCGGGTCCGGCAGGCCCAGGCCGCCCTGCATGGCATAGGCGATGTTCTGGCTGGACTTCTTGAAGTCCGCTTCGGCGCCGAAGCCGAAAAGCGCGTTGTTGCCCTTGGCCGCGCTGCTGCGCAGATAGTCGACCAGCTTTGCCTGGTCGCTGATGGCGTCGATGGCGGCCAGCTCCGGCTTCAGCGGCTCGATGCCCTGTGCGTTGATCTTTGCTTCGTCCATGCCGGTCGACCACAGGTCGCCGACGATCTTTTCCACACCGGTGGCCTTGCTGTCGGCGGCGGCCTGTTCCACCAACTGCCGCTGGATCGCGTTGGAGCGCTCGTCGAGCATCTCGAACGCGCCCCAGCTGGTGCGATCGCTCGGTACCGGGTTGGCGGCCAGGAACTTGGCATTGGCGTAGGCGTTCAGATCGGTACACGCATTGCTGTTGGGGTCCAGGTCGGCCGCGGTGAACTGGTTCACTGCCGGCAGCTTGCTCTGGTCCAGGGTCAGCGTCTTGGGTGCCGCCGGGTTGGCGGCCGCGGTGTCGCCCGCCGGGGCCGCAGGTGCGGCGTCTTCGGACTTCTTGCAACCGCTCAGGGCGGTGGCCACGGCCAGGGTCAGCGTCAATAAATGAGGTGTACGAATCACGAAGGACTCCAGAGGCATCAATGGGAAGCCCCGTCGCCGGGGCCGTGGCCGGCACTCTACGCCTCGCCAGCCGGATGGCATGGTGTCGAAGGTCATGGGTGCGGGGCGTAGGGGGCCGGGCGAGGCACCAGCTTTTAGGGCGCGGTGGTGCCTTACACGAGTTGAGCCGCCCCGTCATCGCCAACAGGCAACGGCGGCACTGCCGATCACACAACGTGCAGCTGCCGGCTGGACGCATCGGTGGACTCAACCTCGAATCATCGAGCGCGGCACTTGCTGCAGCAAACACCAGCCGCACTTTGCAGCGGCTGCTCCTCGCCTACCACTGCACGCGCCGGCGCGGTGTTGCGTCGGTAGCGACGGGCGGGCGTGCATGCGCTGCCGCTGCCAGATGGTGGGCGCGGGTGAGCGGTGCTATATACCGGTGCATGGCCATTGCCTCTGAACCCCTGGATGCACTGATCATCGGCGCCGGCCACAACGGGCTGGTGTGCGCTGCCTATCTGGCCAGGGCCGGCAAACGGGTGCTGGTGCTGGAAGCGCGCGAGGTGGTCGGCGGTGCGGCGGTGACCGAGGAGTTTCATCCCGGTTTCCGCAATTCGGTGGCGGCGTACACGGTGTCGTTGCTGCAGCCCAGGGTCATCGCCGATCTGGCACTGGAGCGCCATGGCCTGCACGTGGTGCCGCGACGCATCAACAACTTTCTGCCGTTGCCGAACGGCGACTATCTGCTTGCCGGGGCAGGGCGCACGGCACAGGACGTCGCCAGGTTCTCGGCGCGGGATGCGGCTGCCTTGCCCGCCTACGAAGCGCGATTGGAGCAACTGGCCGATGTATTGCGTGCGCTGGCCTTGCAGCCACCGCCCGATGTCACCGATGGCGGCTGGCTGCAGGCATTGCCTCAGCTATGGCGGGCAGGCAAGCTCGGACTGCAGTTGCAGGGCCTGCCGCTGACATTGCGTCAGGAGCTGTTGGACCTGTTCACGATTTCAGCGGCCGAGTATCTGGATCGCTGGTTCGAAAGCGCGCCGATCAAGGCCTTGTTCGGCTTCGATGGCATCGTCGGCAATTACGCCAGCCCTCACACGCCGGGCACCGCATACGTGTTGTTGCACCACGTGTTCGGGCAGAGCAACGGGGTCAAGGGGGCGTGGGGCCACGCCATTGGCGGCATGGGCGCGATCACTCAGGCCATGGCCGCCAGCGCGCGCGAGCACGGGGCGCAACTGCGTACCGGCTGCGCGGTGGAGCGCGTGCTGGTAGAGCAGGGGCATGCGGTCGGTGTCGTCACGACCGCCGGCGAAACCGTCCGCGCTCGCGCGGTCGTGGCCAACGTCAACCCGAAACTGCTGTATCAGCGCCTGATGCGGCCAGACGACGTGCCTGCGACAACGCGCGAACGTATTGCGCATTACCGCTGCGGGTCGGGCACCTTCCGCATGAATGTCGCGCTCTCGCGCCTGCCGGACTTCGCGGCATTACCCGGCAATGGCGATCATCTGACCGCCGGCATCATCCTGGCGCCGAGCCTGGACTACATGGACCGCGCCTGGCACTACGCGCGCGCTTTCGGGTGGTCGCGTGAGCCGGTGGTCGAACTGCTCATTCCCAGCACCCTGGACGACACCCTTGCGCCACCTGGCCAGCATGTCGCCAGCCTGTTCTGCCAGCACGTGGCCCCGCAACTGCCCGACGGCAGGCGGTGGGACGATCACCGCGAAGAGGTGGCCGATCTGATGATCGCCACGGTGGAGCGCTACGCGCCCGGGTTCGCCGCATCGGTACTGGGCCGGCAAGTGCTAAGCCCGCTCGATCTGGAACGCATCTTCGGCCTGGTGGGCGGCGACATCTTCCACGGCGCCCTCAGCCTCAATCAGCTGTTCAGCGCACGCCCGCTACTGGGCCAGGGTGCGTATCGCGGCGCGGTGCCAGGGCTGTATCTGTGCGGCTCCGGGACCCATCCCGGTGGAGGCGTGACGGGTGCGCCTGGGCATAACGCGGCGCGGGTGATTCTCCGCGGCTGAGCCAAACCGCTACCCATCTGCAAAAGAAAGCCCCGAACTAGCCGGGGCCTGGAGCAAGTACCGATGACGGATCGAAGACGTCGTGACGTCTTCGATCGTCTTCTCGCATCAGAAATCGTACGAGGCGGTTAGGCGTACATAGCGTGGCGTGTTGTAGTTGTAAGGCTGCAGACCTACCCGGTAGGTGTTGGAGACGTTGAAGGGAACATCGCCTTCGTAGACGCCATCGACACGATTAACCGTTCGATCGTTGAGGACGTTGAAGATCTGCACGCCAAAAGCCAGCTTGTGATCGGCGAACGTCGGGCGGTAGGTCAAGCCCAGATCGAGGTTCTTGATCCACGGCGTACGGCCTGCGTCGCCAGGAGACGATGGTTGTAGGCCGCAATAGTGGTACGAAGAGCCGTAGCCGATCGGGTCGTAGTCGACCGCCGCCGCATCCGGCCCGCCGTAGAAGCCCAAGCAGCTGATCGGTGTGCCCGACATCACACGAAGGGTAGCGGAGGCCATCCATTCCGGGTTGATCTGGTAGGCACCGAACGCCTTGATCTGGTGGCGCCGATCATTAGCAAGGCTGCCGCCGGCGTAATACATCAACTCGGCCGAATCCCAATCCTGCGTTTTGGATACGTCGGCCTGGCCGAGGTCGGACTTCACCTGACCTTCGGTGTTGCCGTAGCTATGCGACCAGGTGTAATCGATGCGGCCGTACCACTTCTCATCGAACGGGTGTTCCAGGAACAGGTCGACCGACACATAACTGCGCTTGGCCTTGTCGGTGAAGCCCCAGTCGGACTGCGACATGGATACTTGGGTATATCCGGAGCCATCCACGTTAGCGAGATTGTAGGTGTTGGTTTTACCTGGGTTGAACATTACGCAGCCGGGAATGTCTACCGCATCCGGGTTGCCGCCGCTAGCTTCTAACTTGTCTGCAATACGTCCGGTATCGCAAACATCGTCGATGGCGGCCTGCAATTTGCGGTAGGTGACTTTTGCGCCAGAGTTCCAGCTTTCGCCTAACGTCTTCTCGAAGCCCAAGATGAATTCATCCTGATACTGAGACTTCAAATCGGTTGGCGCAAAGGCATTCGGATCCGGAGCCTGGCCGTATTCCCCATTGCTCGACACTGGACCAGGGCCGATTGGCCGCAGGCCCGTCGGTTCGCCGTTGGCATCGATACCGGTATAGGCGAAATACTCGTCCGTGTAGGTCGAAGCAGACGCACCGCGAATCGCGACCTGATTAGGCAGGGCGAGGTAGTAGCGTCCCAAATTGGCGAAAATCTTCAGCGAGGAGTCGCCGAACACGTCCCAGCTAGCGCCCAAGCGTGGTGCCCACTGGTCGCCGCTGTCGACATAGGGCACATGATCGCTATTGAAGTTGGTGAACTTGTCGTTGCGGATACCCAGCGTCAGCAACCAATGGTCGTTGACCTGCCAGCGGTCTTCCAGGTAGTACGCCTTCTGCTCCACCGCCATGCTGGTGGTGGTAGTGAAGATACGTCGTTGCGCGTAGTAGCCGTCGGTGCCCGGGCCGGTGGCGCCCACGCCCAGCGTTCCGCGAACTGGCGAAACTTCGTCACCCGCGCTGCCGTAGATCCACTGATACCCTGGACCAGTCGTGCGCACGCCTTCGTCGTAAGCGTTGAAGTACATGTTGTCCACACCAGCGGTCAGGTCGTGGTCGCCTAGCCGGTAGTTCAACTCCAGACGCAGATTGCGGGTCTTGTTAATCGGGTCATCCGCTTTGGAGCGGTTGGTCGCCTGATTGTTGGAGATCGGCGTGCCGCCGGTGATGGCCGGATTTTGCAAATTCAAGCCAGCGATGAAGGGCAGCGAAGATACCAGCGGGTTGAACTGTTGGTTGTGCTGCGTGCTGCGGCCCCAGGTAGCGTTCACCGTTAGGTCGTCGGTGATGTAGCCGGTGTACTTGAAGATGTCGTAGCTATCTTTGATTTTGTAAGTATCCGCGTAGAGGCCGGACGGACCACCATCGGATCGTGTCTCGTAGTCATAGTTGCTGTAAGCGCCAGCACGACGATCCGTGTTCTCGATACGGGTGTACTCGAGAATATTGTTGTCGTTAATGTTCCAGTCGATCTTTCCGTAGAATTTTGGCGAGCTGTACTCGTAATGATTGCGTCCTTGCGCGGTAGCCGCAGTCGCTGTGTTGGTTGCCGCACCGTCGGTCTTGTCGGTTTCGCCAGCAACGAAGATAAACAGTTTGTCTTCAATCAGCGGGCCACCGGCATAGGCGCTATAGACCGTGCGGCTTTGCACGTCGCCCTTGCCGCTGCGATAGATCGTGCCCGGCAGATCAGGATCCTCATACTTGTAGCGCGGATTGGAGTTGAGCGTATTGCTTGGGTACCAAACATCGCCGACCGAACTCGCTAGGTTCTTCGGCTCCCACACCGCCTGTGCACCGAAATGCCATTCGTTGGTGCCGCGCTTGCCAAGCTGGTTGATGACGCCGCCCGTAGAACGGCCGTACTTGGCGCTGTAACCGCCGGTATAAGTTTCCTGCTGGTCGATGGCGCCGTATGGCAAGCTCACGCCGCCCAGGTTGCTCAATGGGTTGCTAACGTTGAAACCGTTAATGTAGTAAGCGTTTTCGGTGACGCCTGAGCCACCGAAAGACACCACCGAGCGCGAGCCATTGTTGAATGCGCCTGCGCCCGACACCGCACCCGGCGC
The DNA here is from genome assembly GCF_003992815.1 of Xanthomonas sp. DAR33341. Lineage (NCBI taxonomy): Bacteria > Pseudomonadati > Pseudomonadota > Gammaproteobacteria > Lysobacterales > Lysobacteraceae > Xanthomonas > Xanthomonas sp. DAR33341. Next base: position 120,179 of record NZ_QEYV01000038.1, read on the forward strand.
CAGCAACGCAATCGCTTCGGCGCTACGGCCCAGCGGCAGGGTAGCCAACTGCTCGGACGTGATCACCGAGCGCGAGCTGGTCGAGCTGACATCGATCTTCGGCGCGTTGGCGGCGGTGACGGTGATCGCACCGAGCGTGGTTGCATCGGCATTGCCGCCCGATGCGGCCGCGCCGGCGAAGGAGACCTCGGTGCCCGAGCCGACGCGCAGCTGCACGTTCTTGCGGGTGTCGACGACCTGATCGCCGCGCTTCAGGGTGACGGTGTAGGCGCCCACCGGCAGCGAGCCGAGGTTGTAGCGGCCATTGGCATCCACCGTCATGGTGCGGCTGAGACCGGTGTCGCTCTGCACTACGATCGTGCTGCCGGCTTCGGACGGGGCGCTGCCGTAAATGCTGCCGGTGGTGCTTTGCGCATAGACAGCGCCGTTGGTTAGGCAAGCACCGAGCACGACAGCAAGGGCGGTGCGTTTGAGGACTTGGCGACGAAACTGATTGCTCATTCCTGACCTTTCAACTGGAGTTCGGATAAGGGCGGTCATCGGGGAGTCAGATGGCCTTAACCCGAACGTAATGAATGCCTGCTACCGAGTGCAAGCATCCGACATGATTTGTTAATGAAATAACTCAAATCCGCATCGAAAGTGAGGAATTCGGCACAAAATGGCGTTGTGTCGCACACCTGGGCAAACGACCTGGAGCGGGCTCTCGGATTAATAGTTACGTTCGATACAGATTGCGTCGCCTGTACGACCAGATCGAACGTCCCTGGGTGTCCGTTGTCGCGAGCGAAAGATCCACCGCGTTGCCAAGCCGCAACAAAAAAAGCCCCGACACGCGGGGCTTTTTCGACACGCGTGAGGCCGTCAGAATCGCACGGTCGTTCCCAGATAGAAGAACCGGCCCACGTTGTCGTACAGCGCAGAGGTGAAATCCGAGCCGAAGTAGTTGCGCGGCGGATCCTTGTCCAAGGCATTGTCGATGCCCAGGTACACGTCGATCTTCGAGCCGGGGAATTGATAGCCGAACTGGAAGTTGTGGTACACGTACGAGCCGTTCTTGATCGGGCTGGCCGAACCAGGATTGCTGTTATAGCTCTCCGGGGTCACGCGCAGGTTGCCGTCCACGTAGTTCATGTCCCACGAAGCGCGCCACGCGTTCCAGTTGTATTTGGTCTGGAACTGCGCACGCCAGCGCGGGTCGGTCACGTAGGTCACGTACTCGTCGTATTCCTGCGGAAAGTCCTGGAATACCCACTCGCGCGACTGGATCAGGCGGGTGCCGACAAACCGCAGCACGGTATTGCCTTGGCCGAGCTGGAAGCGGTAGTCCATTTCCAGATCCACGCCCACGCGACGCGAACGCGCCAGGTTTTCGTTCAGCGCCTGCCACCCGATGATGCTGTGTTCGGGATAGATGCGGCCCTGCGGGTCGGTGAAGCCACCCAGCGGTGCACGCTGCACGAAACCGCAGAAGCTATTGCCGATGCCGCCGGGGTTATCCACACAGCGCGTGGCATTGGTCTCTGCCGTCACGGCGCCGATGGCATCGCGCAGGTCGATGCGCCAGTAGTCGATCGACATGCCGAACCCTTCGAAGAACTCCGGCTGCCACACCAGTCCGTACGACAGGCTGCGCGCACGTTCCGGCTTGAGTTCCGGATTGCCGCCGCTCACGCCCGGGCGGGTAGCGGTGTAGGTGTCGATCCAGCCCACCGGAATGCCCAGTGCGCTGCAGTTGGCCTGACGCAACCCCACATCGCCCGCAGTGCCCGGACGGTTGGTATTGGTGGGCAGGTAATTGCAGGGGTCGTTGATGGTGGCGAAGTTTTCGCTCTGCGAGTCGTACAGCTCGCCAATGCTGGGCGCACGCACCGCCTGCGCCAGGGTGCCACGCAACCGTAGCGACGGAATAATGGTCCAGTCCAGACCGATATTCCAGGTCTTGGTCGAGCCGATACTGCTGTAGTCCGAATAGCGTCCTGCAACGTCCAGCGCCAGACGATCCACGCCCGGCAGGCCGGCCAGCAACGGGATGGTGCTCTCGACGAACACTTCCTTGACGCTGTAGTCGCCACCGCTGTTCGGGATGGCGTTGAGGAAGGTCGCGCCCGACGCGGCCAACGGGTCGGTGACTTCCTCGCTCTGTTCCTTGCGGTATTCCACGCCGCCGGCGAAGCCGATGTCGCCTGCCGGCAGCGACAGCAGGTTGCTGTTGGCCACCGAGGCGCTGAACACGGTCTGCTGGATCTTGGCTTGCGAGCGCGCGGTGGTGTTGAACCACGCAGCTGCTTCCGGGGTGACCGCGCCGTTACCGAAGACACTGAAGGGCACGCAGCCTTCGCGGGCCAGTGCCGAGTACACGCGACCGGTATGGGGATTGACCGCAGTCGGATCCAGCGTGGTGCGGCAGACGATGTTGCCGCTGGCATCGCGTGCGGCGTCGATGCCGGCCTGCCAGCGTTCGTTGATGCGGTTGTTGAGGTTGAGGCGGTCCACCGTGGTCTTGCCGTAGTTGGCCGACACGTCGTAGGTCCAGTTGTCGGTGACGTTGCCTTCGGCGCCGAGAACGGCGCGGTAGGTCTTGCGTTCGATGTTTTCGCCGCGGCGGCCGGCATCGACATTGAAGCGGTTCATCAGGATCTGCGTGGCGCCGCGCGAATCCATGAGGGCGCCGAGTTCGGGGCTGACATAGGGGTTCTGACGACGCACGCGCAGCGAGCTGTCGAATGCGGGCTGGCCGAAGAATTCCGAATCGGTTTCGCTGTACTTGCCTTCGAAGAACACGCGATGGTTTTCGCTGATCTCGAAGTTGATCATGGTGTTGACGCTTTTGCGATCGAAGCCGGGCTGCAGGTCGGCCACCGCGTTGAGGTCGACGAAATCGCAATCCACGCACGAGGTGTTGCTCACCACCGTGCCGTTGTACCGGTTGCGACGGAAGCTGCCATCGTCGTTGAACAGATAACGGTTGCCGTAGCTTGCCGGGTTGCGGAAATCGAACGTGCCCAGATTGAAGGTGCCGCCGTAGGAGGTCGAATGGTTGCCACCGGGGCCGCTGAGCACGTTCTGCGGGTTGCGCTCGCTCGGCGGAAGGGTGGGGTCGAACGCGGGGTTGGGCACACTCACCAGGTACTCGCGGCCGATGGCGCGGTTGCCGCGACCGAAGCGATCTTGCTTGCTGTATTCGCCGGACACCGCGATATTGCCGCGGCCGCCTGCGAAATCGGTGCCGGCAGAAAAGCTGGCAAATGAGCGGTTGTAATTGCCTTCGTCGGCCAGGCCGGTCTGCGCGCGCGTCTCGAAACCGGTGAACGATTTCTTGAGGATGAAATTGACCACGCCGGCCACGGCATCGGCGCCGTACACCGCCGACGCGCCGCCGGTAATGACTTCCACGCGCTCGACCCATTCCACCGGAATGGTGTTGACGTCCACCGCAGTCGAGCCAGGGCTGGAGCCCACATGGCGACGCCCGTTGACCAGCACCAATGTGCGGTCAACGCCCATGCCGCGCAGGTCGAGCAGGCCCAGGCCGGCAGTGCCGATAAAGCGGGTGGAGTTGCCCAGCGTGTAGCTCGGCGCCAGCGCCGGCATACGCGCCATCAGGTCGCTGATGGTGGTCGCGCCGGTGGCGCGGATTTCTTCGGCGCTGATGGCAGTCACGGGCGAAGGCGTGACAAATCCGGTACGCGCGATGCGCGAGCCGGTGACGGTGACCTTGTCCAGATCGGTCGTATCGGGTGCGACCCCGTTTTCGGACTGGGCGGCGGCATTGCCCGCGGATGCGGCTAGTACGCCGAAAAGTGCAGTGCTAAGGCGGTGGCGACGGATGCGTTGCGAGGTACGGCTCGACATGATTTCGCAGATTCCTTGCTGAGATTCGATTCGCGCAGTTGGGCTCGCTGAGCGCCAGCTGAACTGTGTTTTGACCGTAACAATTCTTTAATCTTGTGTCCATATCTGCGAAATTTGTCACTGAATGTCACGTACTGGCTGCGCGTGCGTTTGTGTCGCGTTGGCAGACAGGCCGGCTGCTTCCGACCGAGCCGGTACACTCATGCCCCTCTTTGATGCGGCGCAAAGCGATGCTTGAGTCGCTCGCGGTGGCACACGACAACTCGGGTAGGCGATGAACACGATGGTGCAAAGTGGTTTCTGGGCGGCGCGCGCTGTTGCGAAGGCGGTTGGCGCATGACGGGCGAACGCAGAATCGCCGCGCATGCGGTGCAGGGGGCGTTGGCGCCGCACCCGCGCATCCGCAACGTGATTGCGGTGGGGTCCGGCAAGGGCGGCGTGGGCAAGTCCACCACTGCGGTGAATCTGGCACTGGCGCTGCGTCAGTTGGGCGCGCGCGTCGGCGTGCTGGATGCCGATATCTATGGCCCCAGCGTGCCGGCGATGCTGGGCCTGAGCGGGCGGCCGGATAGCCCGGACAACAAGTCGATCGAACCGCTGCGTGCGTTCGGGATCGAGGCGATGTCGATCGGCCTGTTGGTCGATCAGGACACCCCGATGATCTGGCGCGGGCCGATGGCGACGTCCGCGCTGACCCAGCTGTTCAACGACACCCTGTGGGACGACCTGGACTATCTGCTGATCGACCTGCCGCCGGGCACCGGCGACATCCAGTTGACCCTGTCGCAGAAGATTCCGGTGGCCGGTGCGGTGATCGTCACCACGCCGCAGGACATCGCCACGCTGGACGCGCGCAAGGCCTTGAAGATGTTCGAAAAGGTCGAGGTGCCGGTGCTCGGCATCGTCGAGAATATGGCGGTGCATACCTGCAGCAACTGCGGTCACCGCGAGCATCTGTTCGGCGAAGGCGGCGGCGAGCGCATGGCGGCGCAGTACGGCGTGCCGTTATTGGGGTCGTTGCCGCTGGTGATTGCAATCCGTGAGCAAGGCGATGTCGGTCAGCCGATCGTGGTAGCCGCGCCGGAGTCGGTGGCAGCCCAGGCCTACCTGGCGGCGGCGACGCGGCTTGCCGAGGAACTGGGCAAGCGCCCACGCGCCAGCATCCCGATTTCGGCGTCGCTGCTGTAACGCGTCCGGCCGGCTGCGGGTGCCGGCCGCTGGTAGAATTCGCCGTCTTCGCGCGGGCCGCTCGGCCCGCCGCCTTCCGTCTTCAAGGAACACCGCATGAGCATCAAGAGCGACCGCTGGATCAAGCGCATGGCCGAACAGCACGCGATGATCGAGCCGTTCGAACCCGGCCAGATCAAGCACGATGCCGCCGGGCAGCGCATCGTCAGCTTCGGCACCTCCAGCTATGGGTACGACGTACGCTGCTCGCGCGAGTTCAAGGTCTTTACCAACATCAACTCGACGATCGTCGATCCCAAGCACTTCGATCCCGGCAGCTTTGTCGATATCGAATCGGATGTCTGCATCATTCCGCCGAACAGCTTCGCACTGGCGCGCACAGTGGAATATTTCCGCATCCCGCGCGACACGCTGGTGGTGTGCCTGGGCAAGAGTACCTACGCACGCTGCGGCATCATCGTCAACGTGACCCCGCTGGAGCCGGAGTGGGAAGGCCACGTGACGCTGGAATTCAGCAATACCACGCCGCTGCCGGCGCGCATCTATGCCAACGAAGGCGTGGCGCAGATGCTGTTCTTCCAGTCCGACGAAGTGTGCGAAACCTCGTACAAGGACCGCGGCGGCAAGTATCAGGGCCAGACCGGCGTAACCCTGCCGCGCACTTAGAGCAGCGACCGAAACGACTGCGCTCGCCGCCAGGCGGGCGCAACCGATACTCGGAATCGGCTGTGCCACGCGTGCACTCCGGTTCGTCCATGCCCGTCTGACGGCTGCTCGCCGGGTTTTTTGGCCGCTCCTGGTGCAATGGCGCGGCCGTGACCTTCAGCAGGTCGCGGCAGCCTTCTGGCGGTAGCGCAGCAGTTGGCGCACGCCGGCGGCGATCAGAAACACCGGCCACCAGGTCGCGATCAGGTTGCCCACGTCCATATGGGCCAGCCCCAGGTTGTCCAGCAGAAACAGCGCGCCCATGACAATCAGGAACAGGGCGGGGATCAGACGGTAGTTCATGGCGAGGTCCTCGTTGGGTATGAGGCCATGCTGCGCCGGATGCGCCCCACGATCAGGTGCCGGAAGTCAACAATCGCAGATGACAAACGTCATGTCGGTCGCCTCACCGGCGGGACGGGCAGAGGTGAGGGCGCTGTGCCGCAGGTGATTGGCCGTTGCCGATGCGATAGCCGACGCAGTCCGGTCGCAGCCCCAACGTTTTGAGGCGCAATCGATAGCCCACCAGGCGTCGCCCGTACCCCTGTCCGGCCCTTGGGGCACCTGCACTTCCATGAAGGAGGACAATGTCCCAACAGGCGACGAAGACTGCGGGCAAGCGACGGGCGACGGCGATGCCAGATCAGTGAGGGCTAAATCCGCCCAACTCCGTCGCCACTGATGCTGTGGTCAGCGTAGATAACAGATCGGCCGTCAAACCGAACTGCCGCCAGCGCAGTCAGCGACCGCGCCACCCGAGCGCAGTACCGCACCTCAACTCGCAAGCGCCAATCCGCCAATCTGCCATTCCGCCCTTCCGCTGGAATGTCAGCAGCGCCGATAGCCCGCTGTGACCAATTCCGGCTCCCAACTCCCCAAGCCCAGCTCCATCTACTTGCCGCGCCCGAACAGCATGCCGATCCCGCAAGCGACCAGCGCAGCCGGCCACCAGGTGGCGATCAAGCGACCAAGACTGAGATTGGTCCAGCCCAGGTTGTTGGCCAGGAACAGCAGGCCGACGAGGATCAGGATCAGCGCGGCGACGACATTGGATTTCATGCGGGAGACTGGTTGAAGGACAGGCGCCTATCGTAGCCGTTGCGCCCACGCCGCGACATGCTGCTGCAACGTCTCGGGCACAAACCGCTGCGCACTGCCGCTGCCCCAGACGGGCCCAGGCCACGCGGCATCGCCGGGGTGACGGCCGACCAGATGCACGTGTAGCTGCCGCACGATATTGCCCAGCGCGCCGATATTGAGCTTGCTGACCGCAGGTTCGGCGCGCAGCAACTGCGAGAGCTGGTTGATTTCGGCCAGCAACAAACGCTGCTGGCCGCCATCCAGATCGATCCACTCACTGACATCGGCCACCCGTGGCACCAGCACCAGCCACGGGAAGCGGGCGTCGTCCATCAGCCGCACCTGCGACAGCGGCCCGTCGGCGACGAACACCGTGTCGGCCGCCAGGCGCGGATCGAGCAGGAAACCGCCCGCCGGCGTGCCCGGTGCGGTGTCGCTCATCCCAGATGCGCCGCGAAGAAGCCCAGGGTGCGCTCCAATGCGCGCTCGGCGCTGTCGGCGTCGTAGTGGGTGGGGTCGATGCTGCGGTTGAAGGCATGTCCGGTCGGATACACGAAGGTTTCCATCTGCGGCAGTTTCTCGCGGTGGGCCTGGATCGCTTCGGGCGGAATGCTGGCATCGCGCTCGCCGAAGTGGAACATCACCGGTGCCTTGGGGGTTTCGTCCAGCAGCTGGGTGTTGCGGCCGCCGTAGTAGCTCACCGACGGCAGTCCCAGGCGTATCGCCGACAGCAGTGCGACCGAGCCACCCCAGCAGTAGCCCACCGTGCCCACCTTGCCGGCGCGGGTCAGCAGGGTGGCGGCAGATTTCACCACCTCCACCGCGCGCTCCAGGCCCACCGCATTGGCCAGCGCCAGGCCCCGCTGCAGGCTTTCCTGGTCGTACGGCAACTGCACGTCCTTCTCTTCCAGATCGAAAAAGGCCGGTGCCAGCACCTCATAGCCGCGTGCGGCGTAGTCGTCGGCCACTGCGCGGATATGTTCGTTGACGCCGAAGATTTCTTGAATCACCACCAGGCCGCCGCGCGGGCTGGAAGCGGGCGTGGCGTGCCAGGCGGCAACCTGGCCGTCGGGGGTGTCGAGCGTGGTCCAGTGACCCATGGAAACTCCTGCTGCAGTCCGGGGAGGCGCGCATTATCGACCGGATCGGCGGGGGCGAAGGTGAGGGTTCCGCTAAGATGACCCCGCGTGCGCGGCATGCGGTTCAGAGCGCCGCCCCCGCACCGCTATAATTGGCCCGCTCAGGCCCCAGGCCGCTCCGCTTCCCAGGCTCCTGCTTCCATGTCCCAGCTGAACCCTACAGTCGGCTTCGTCAGCCTTGGCTGCCCGAAGGCAAGTGTATATATACCAATTTTCAACATCGTCTCCTGAGCAACGTCAATGCCTATGCTGGTTCATGGCTTCCCTTAGTGCCGCGCGCCTTTCTGTCATTCGCTGACTCAAGCGGGACGTTGCACACAGGAAAAACCATGAGCCGTCCATCACCGGCATGCTGCGGGTCCTGCAGCGCCATTACTGGGCGTGCAGCAAGAGACATACCGCATGCTAGAGTTCGTCCTTAAGGTATTCAGTCTAGGTAACCTTAGTTCTTGTGAAGCCCCGATATGGTCAGTTCAATCCGAAGCGCAGACTCAAGTCGTGTGATGAGTCGGAACTGATTCGCCTGCGCGAACTTGCCCAAAAGGTGCAGTACGGCGGCAATCCAGAACACAAAAAGAATCCGGGCGACTTCGGCTTAACCCCGCCTGCCGACCCTCGGCCAGGGAAGTCTCTGTGTGACGGAGTTTCCATTTTTACTAGAGCAGAGGCACTGGCGCTACTCCAGGCGGGCCTGTCCCGAGGCCTGGTCAGCGATCGGTGCGTCGGCGAGTGGCCAAGGAACATTTGGTCGATGACACCGCAGGGGCGTCCGCTAGAGGCCCAGCTCGAGAATCCCGAGTTGGGTTCCTATCATGGCTATCCAATGCCCGACAGTGATCCCTTTTCTAGCGTTGTGGCACAGCGTTGGGCTATGCACCATGGCTAGGCTCGAATTTGCAGCCGATTGGCAGTCCACGGGTTCGGGTCCCGTCGAACAGCGGGAGACCTCGGCATTCCTGACTGTCCGTGTTGGCGACACCGTGGTGACGCGCAACGAGGATGTGTGGTCCAAAACCGTGCGAGACAGCGTGCTGGTCTCCACATATCCGTTGGCCATGTGGCTGGCATCATCGTGGTGGCGGCTGAACTGGGAACCATTGCCTAAGCAGGGGATGCGCCCAGATGCGTACTGGCGCATGGCGCACGAGATGGGGGCAGCCAACGAGGGTTATGTGTGGCCGCATGTGGTGTTCGCGTCGGACAACGAGATGATGCAAATCTGGTCCACGGTGCAAGAGCCTACCCACGAACAATCGGTCCGCTACATGGCTGCTGCTCAGGCCTCCATGCCGTTGGTGGACTTCCGTTCCGGTGTCGACGGTTTCATTGAAGCGGTCTTGAGACGTCTATCCGCGGTGGGCCAGCCAGAATCCGCGCTCGCGCAGTTGTGGCAGCTTGTGCAAGAAGATCGGGCCGACAAGCAAGCGGCGAGCTACCGTAGAATAGAAGCAGCCCTAGGCTACGATCCCGATGAGGCGCCTGAAGCTTTAATGCGTCAGGCGCAGGCGCTCGATGAGGAAATGGGCGGTGGGTCGCTGGCAGAACTCGCGCCCATCTATGGTCGCTTCGGAGAAGATGCGTCCCTGGAGTTGCTGTTTGAACTTCGTGAGCATCCCGGATTGCTTGGCACGCCAGCGCTACCTCGTATAGACGTCGCACTGCAAGGCTTTGCGAATGAACCGCCGTGGGTGCGTGCAGTAGCCGCCGCACGCAGGTTGCGTGAAGAGGTTGGCGTGGACGACGGCAGGATCGACAACGAACTGTTGCTGGATCTTCTCGGTCTGCCAGAGTTCGACCTTGCTGGGACCGAAATCCCGGGATGTGCCGGCATTGGCATCCCCCAGCAAGCGGGCCAAGTCAAGTTCATCCCCCGCAAACGTCATCCCTTAGGCAAGCGCTTCGAGTACTCGCGTTTTATTGCGGACTTGATCCTGGTGCAGGATGCGCCACAGTGGTTGACATCAACCGATCTTTCGACTTCGCGCCAGAAGTTTCAGAGGGCGTTTGCGGCGGAGTTCCTATGCCCGTTTGATCAGGTGGCCAACTTCCTTGAGGGCGACTATTCAGAATCGGGCATTGAGGATGCGGCCGCGCATTTCGGCGTCAGCGAGAGGACTGTTGAATCCATGTTGGCGAACAACGGTGTGATTCCCTCGCCATGGCTATCCGATTACATACAGGTGCGTGCGCCCTATTTAATGGGAGTGTGAGCGTCGCGGTACTTGCAGTGGTTTGACCGCGCGGCATGTTGGCTTCATAACCGACCGGCGATGCGGCGATGATCGCTGCCGCGAACGGTAGTGGACTCCGCAACAGTCCTTCCAATTCATACGCCATGACCCACACCCAAAGAACCACGCTACTGAAGGCGAGGGGGCGTCGGTATTTCAAAAGGTTAAACTGGTCTAGAGCGGCGCGTTGAGTTGCCGCCGCGGGAGGGTTGTTGCAAAGCACAACGATCGGGGAGGGGCGAATTGATCTCAATTTTGCATACTGCCGACTGGCAGATCGGCCGGGTGTTCTCGCAGTTCGAGCCTGACGACGCGGCTGCGCTGTCCGAAGCCCGCTTTGCCGTGGTGGAGCGATTGGCCGCTATCGCGACCGACCGCGGTGTTGATGCCATCTTGGTCGCAGGCGATGTATTTGACGCCCAAACGGTATCCGACAAGACGATCCGTCGGCTCTTCAACGCGATGCAAGGCTTTACCGGTACCTGGGTCCTCCTGCCGGGCAATCACGATGCAGCGCTTGCGGAGTCGGTGTGGAGCCGGGCGCAGCGCCTGGGGGCTGTCCCCGGCAACGTCATCGTGTGTTTGGAGCCCAAGCCTGTTGTTGTGACCGGCAAGTTCACTTTGCTGCCGGCGCCCTTGACCCAGCGCCATACCTACGTCGACCTCACCGAGTGGTTCGCGGCGCACATCTCAACAGACGATCTGCCACGAATCGGCCTAGCACACGGCAGCGTTCAGGGGATTCTGCCTGAGGACGTGGACTCCGCCAATCCGATCGCTGCGGGCCGTGCACAAGGCGCGGGACTGACCTACTTGGCGCTAGGGGACTGGCACGGCACCAAGCGTGTGGATGGCAAGACTTGGTACGCCGGTACGCCAGAGTCGGAGCGGTTCAAGGCCAACGAGTCGGGTCAGGCGCTGCTTGTAGGCATCGAGGCGGCGACGCTGGAGCCTGTTGTCACCGCGATTCCCACCGGTAAGTTCGGTTGGCGTCAAATCGAGCAGCAGATGGCCGTCGATTCTGATGTCGACGAGGTTGTGCGGATGCTTGAGGCGGTTGGGGGCAGTGATGTCCTTCACGTGCGCTTGTCCGGGACCTGCAACTTGGCGGGGCACCGCAAACTATCGGCCTCGCTCGGGACGGCTCGCGCTAAGGCGCGGGCCGTCCTCTGGGATACGGTGGCACTGAAGCTAGAGCCCACCGAGGAGGACATTCAAGCGTTGCAGGCCGATGGCTTCGTGGGTGAGGCGCTGCAGGAGCTGCGCGAGCAGCAAGTTGGCACCGAACCAGAGCTGGCGCGGGACGCAATCCTGACGCTGGCCCGAATCCTGGACGACCAAGGCCCTGGGCGGGGAGCAGGCGCATGAAGCTGAAGCGGTTGCGAATCGAGAACTTCAAGCGCTTTCGGGCGCCCCTGGAGTTAGGCGACTTCGCCGATGGGCTGAACCTGTTCGTCGCCCCGAACGAAGCTGGCAAGTCCACTGTGGCCGAAGCCGTTCGGGCGGCCTTCTTCGAGCGGTACAAGTCCAGCTCGGTCAGCGGCTTGCGTCCATGGAGTGATAGCTCCGCGACGCCCTCGGTGGAGATCGAGTTCGAGCTCGGCGGCAAGCCCGCGCGGCTCAGCAAGGCATTCCTGGGCAAAAAGCGATGTCAACTGAGCATCGACGGTAAGGTTTTGGACGGTGTTGAGGCAGAGGATCGCCTTGGAGAATTGCTCGGGTTCAGCTTTGCTGGCAGGGGCGGCAGTTCGCCCGAGCACATGGGTATTCCTGGACTGCTCTGGATCAAGCAGGGCACCTCGCATGAACTCGCTAAGGCCGTCAGCTTTGCCAGCGACCATCTGCGCAATGCACTGGGGGACTCGCTGGGCGAGTTGGCCTCCACGAGCGGCGACAATGTCATAAAGGCTGTGGAGTCGGAGCGCAATCAACTCCTGACGCCGTTGACCGAGTCACCTCGTGGTGCTTACGCGGAGGCGCTCAAGCGCCGCTCGGCGCTTGAGGACGAGCTCGAAGTCCTGCTTACGGAGATTGACTCGTACCGAAACGCTGTTGACCGCTTGGCGACCTTACGCCGCGATCATGAGCGAGATGGCGAGGTGAAGCCTTGGCTGACCCTGCGTGAGCAACTCGCGCAGGCTCAAGCTAGGCTGGACGACGCCACAGGGCTAGCCGAAAAACGGCCCGCGCAAGAGTTGCTGCTCAAACAGGCTACGGTGCAGGTCGTCGCATTGCGCCAACAGCTCCAGTTAATGGAGCGTGACGAGGAAGCGCTGACCTTGCGCGAAGCGAAGCTGGAGGCGGCCCAGGGCGCGCTGATCAAGGCACTGGGCTTGCTTCAGGCTTGGGAGCCCCGCTATGCGGAAGCCGCGCTCGCGAGCAAGAAAGCACGCCAGCAACTGGCGGTGGCGCGCCAAGTTGCCACATGGCAGGCACAGGAGAAGTCCGTCGCCGACCTCACCATTCAGTTGCAGGCTCTACGACGCAGCCAGAGCCAGGCGCGGCTCAAGCAGGAAAAGCTGACTCAGTTGCAGGCTGAGGTGCTGTCGCTCGCTTTGCCCAGCGCTGAGCTCAAGCGACTGCGCGAGGGTGCCGGCCGCCTGCTCGCGGCGCAGGCCAAGCTGGATGCCGTGTCAACCGCGCTCGAGTTCGAGCTTGAGCCAGGCGTCAAGGTGCGGGTGGCCGGCACCGAGGTGAATGGCGCCGACCGCCTGATCGTGGTGGCGCGCACAGGCATCGACATTGAGGAGGTGGGGCACATCACGGTGCTGCCAGGTGGCGAGGATCTGCATAGCCTGATCGGTGACCGCGATCGTCAGCGCGATGACCTTTCTGTGCTGTTGCAAAGCCTGGGCGTTGCGAATCTGGCTGCCGCGGAAGCGCGGGAGCGGCTGCACGCGCAACGTGCGGCAGAGGTCAAGGCGGCTACCTCCGTGCTCGAGGCACATGCCCCGAAGGGGCTGGCGACCTTGGATGCAGAGGTGGCTGCGCTGTCGGTCAAGTTGATCGAGGCCAAGCAGACGTTGGAGGCCTTAGCGCTGACGGTCGAGGCTGAGACCGCCAGCATGCCCGTGTCGCAAGCGGAGTCAGCCGAATCGTCGGCGAGGACGGCCCTGGACGACGCTTCTGCCCAACTGAACGAGGCAAAACTCGCCGTTAGTGAAACGAAGACCCTGGTCAGCGCCGCGCAAGATGAGCGTGCGGCGGCCAAGTCCACGCTTAGCGACCCGCTACGAGCAGACAAGAAGGCGGCCGCCAGCCACGCGCTGACCGATGCACTCGCGCGCGAGACCACGGCCCGGGCCGGTTTAGACGTGCTCGCCGAACAACTTCGCACGCTTAACATGTCAGTCCTGCAGCAGGATGTTGAGCGGTTCGAGCGAAGCGCCAGGCAGCTGGAGTTTGCGCACAACCAGCGTGCGGGCGAGATCATCCGGCTTGAGGCCGATCTGGAAGCCAAGGGCGCTTTGGGGCTGGAGGAGTCTGCCGCCGACAAGCAGCGCGAGCTCGATCAGGTGGGGCGACGTTACGCCGAACTGGAGCGACGGGCCAAGTCGCTGAGTCATCTGTTGAAGCTGCTCACCGAGAAGCGCTCCGCGTTGGCGCGGCGCCTGCGTGCACCGCTTCAGCGTCACCTGAACCACTACCTGCAAATCTTATTCCCAGGTTCGAGCATCGAGGTGTGTGAGGATCTTTCTCCAGGGCGCATCACCCGGGTCGGCGCCAATGGCGCGGAAACCGGAGAGTTCGAAGAGCTCAGCGTTGGGGCTCGTGAGCAGATGGGCGTCGTCGCGCGGCTCGCGTACGCGGACCTGCTGCAGGAGGCCGGCAAGCCCACTTTGCTCATTCTCGATGATGCGCTGGTTCACACCGATAAGGATCGCCTGGATCAGATGAAACGCGTTCTCTACGATGCCGCGAGGAGACACCAGATCCTCATCTTCAGCTGCCATCCGCAGGACTGGCAGGACCTGGGGGTCGCCGCGCGCGAGTTGTCGAAGGTGGCGAACCCAGGCGCTGGTGCCAATGGCGGAGCCGACTCCCCCTAACGGCCAACTGCCACTGAAAAAGATCCGAGGACCGACAGTGACTGACCGCAGTGCAACCGCGACGATCAAAGGCTATTTCTACCAGTTCGACCAGACGATCGTGCGTTTGCTAGAGGCGACCAAGCACGGGAGCATCACGGTCGAAGGGGTGGAGGACATCGATCTGGACGATGGGAATGAGAGTGCCTTCGTGCAGTGCAAGTACTACGAAGGCACGGAGTACAACCACTCTGTGATCAAGGAGGCGGTCATCCATATGCTGCGGCATTTCCATGCGGCGGACTGCTCCAGCGACCAGGTGTTTCGGTATCGGCTGCACGGCCATTACCGCGGCGGTCAGCACAAGCTAAAACTCCCACTGACGGACGAGTTCCTTAAAGAACACTTCCTGACTTACACAAGAGACAAGCTGGTCCACAAGGTGCATGAGGAACTGGCGATCACTGATGGGCAGCTCGCCGCGTTTCGCGCGTTGCTGGACATCGACGTGAACGCACTGTCCTACGACGATCAGCAGGCCAAGATGTTCAGGCTCCTGGAGGCCGAGATCCAAGAATGCACGGCCAGCGACGCGCAGAGCTTTTTCTATCCGATGGCGATCAATGTAGTTCAGGAGCTGGCCATCAATGCGGACGAGGCTAAGCGAAAGATCACCAAGGATCAGTTCTTGAAGGCCATCAACCGCAAGGACGTTGTTTTCAGCGCCTGGCTGCGAGAGCACTTGGGGCGCGAGTACTTCGCACGGATGATCCGCAGGAAGTACTTTTACTTCGGCAGGACGAAGATGCCAAAGGCCTCGAGGTTCTTCGTGATCGAGATGGGTGATGAGTACGAAGTGGACAAGGCCAGCCGCATGCTCGTTCGACTCGGTCAGTTCTTCTCGCACAAAGAGCACCAGCGAACCACTGCCTCCGACCGGTTCTGCCCCTATGTGCTGCTGCGAGGCGTGACGCGCGAGCAGTTGGCCGAGCTAAAGGAAAGTCTGTGGACCCAACGCGTGGCCTTCACAGACGGCTATCCCTTCCGGGATTCTGAGTTCTCGCCCGCCATGCTGGCGGCTGATCCCACCAAGGATAACCTTTGGACGATCAAGTTCGTCCCCAATGAGCAGCTAGCGTTGACCATCGCAGCCTGCAAAGGATCGCTCGTCGAGGTCTACGACTTTTACCGAGACTCGCCGCTCGACAGCACTCTCGTGTCGGGGGGTAGAGGGCTTCATTCGATTAAGAGTAACAGTGCCTATCTACTTCAGGAGGTCATGCAGGCATGAGCGATTCTCAAGACATCAAGGCCGAAGTGATCGCGGTCTTTCCGGACAAGGTCAAGATCTCGGTTGGCAACATATCGGCGTTCGCCAACGACAAAAGCCTCAAGGTAGGCTCGTACTTGCGTATCACCGACAGCGAGGACTGTGCACTCATCGCCATCATTGAGAACTTCTGCATTGAGGTGAATGACAAGGCCGAGCGCCGTCACATCATCGAGGCACTCCCGTTGGGAATCATCGCCAACGGCAAGTTCATCCGCGGCGGCGATACATTGACCATTCCGCCAACGGGCGTGACCCCGGCGACGGATGACGATATCAAAAAGATCTTTGAGGAGTCCGTAGACCCGGCCAAGAAGTTTGCCTTCAGTGCTCTGGTGTCTAACGACAAGATCACAGTGCCGGTGGATGGAGACCTGTTCTTCAACAAGCACCTGGCCGTCGTGGGTTCGACCGGCGCTGGCAAATCTCACACTATCGCCAAGATCATCCAGACGGCGGTGAGCGCGAAGGATGGTCAGTACGCACTGAATAACTCTCACATTGTCGTCTTCGACATCCACTCAGAGTACCGAACGGCGTTCCCAGATGCGAACTTCCTCGACGCCAGCACGTTGACCTTGCCCTACTGGCTGCTCAACAGCGAGGAGCTGGAGGAGGTGCTGCTCGATACAGGCGAGCGTGACAACTACAACCAGTCGGCCGTGTTCCGCCAGTTGGTGACAGAGAACAAGAAGCGCCATAACACGGGTGCGAAGAACGTCTTCTACGACAGTCCGCTCAAGTTCAACATCCATGAGGTGCTGCACGCGCTGTACAACATCAAGAACGAGACCGTGAACTCGAAGAACGAGGCCCGGTACATGGTGGTGGACACCAGCTACGCGTTACTGGCCGAGGGAAAGACCGATAGCGGCCACGGTCTGTTGCTCACTGCGGATGAGCGCCTTGATCGGTACTTTGCGAAGCGGCTTGAGTTCCACCCAACCAAATCTCAGAGCATCACCGGAGGGAGCTACGCCGATAAGTCGCTGGACAAGTTTTTCACGCGATTCGAGGGTAAGGTGCAGCAGGATCGTCTGCAGTTCCTCTTCGGCCCCTCTGCGGACACGGCCACGCTTGAAGGGGTTCTGAAGAGTCTGATCGGCTATGGCGAAAAAAATTCCAATGTCACGATTGTGGATCTGAGCGGCGTCCCGTTCGAGGTCCTGAGCATCACCGTGTCGCTGATCTCGCGGATTCTGTTCGAGTACGGGTACCACTATAAGGTGATGCGAACGGCAGCGAACGAGAAGATCAACACTGACGCGCCGCTCCTCCTCGTATACGAGGAGGCCCATAAGTACGTGCCCAACAGCGACATGGCTCGCTTTCGTGCGTCGAAGCTATCGATCGAGCGCATCGCCAAAGAGGGGCGCAAGTATGGCGTAACACTGCTCTTGTCCAGCCAACGCCCCTCGGAGATCTCTGAAACGATCTTCTCTCAGTGTAGCAATTTCCTGGCTATGCGGCTGACCAACCCCAGTGACCAGGGCTACGTTGCGCGCCTGTTGCCAGATACGCTCGGTAACTTGTGCGACAAACTACCGACATTGGGTGCTGGCGAGGCTTTGCTGATCGGTGAGTCCGTGGTAATGCCGTCGCTGGTCAAGGTCCAGCGCTGCGACCCACCGCCTTCGTCGACCGACATTCCGTACTACCAGCTCTGGAAGGAAGAGTGGAAACAGCTCAACTTTGACGGGATCAAGAAGGTTTGGCTCAAGGAATGAGTGTGAGCCTGGTCGAATTCCCATGTACTGCCTACCCGACAGGTGGACATCCATCGTGGTTTAGGCTTGTGGCTACCCGTACGTCCTGGTATCCAATGGGGCTGGTATCCGTGGGTATAACCAAAGTTCGTTCTAGCCGAGTATTCCTGAGGCAGCATGCAGTTCTTCGTCCCCCCTCGTGAGCATTTCTTTCGACCGCTTACGCATGACAATCGTGAAATGTGTGCTGCGGTCCTACGGGCTTTGCATGAGCGGGTGCACGGTGCCAATGCCGATTACGCGGAGGTGCTGACACGTGAACTGGTGCTTGAGGTGATACAGCATGCGCTGGCCGATCCGGTACTGCGGAGTTTGGCCTTCGTGGACGGGCAGGCGGTGCGGGCAGAAGAGGAACGTGCCTATGCCAGCGATCTGTTGCGCAAGCTCAAGGAGCACGGCTGGCTAGAAGACTACCGCGATCCGATCGACCTTCGGCCCACGCTCAAGCTCAGCCGGGCTGGTAAGGCTTTCAGCGAGACCTTTTCCAATCTCGATGATTCCCGCGCGAAGACCCGCCAGCGCAACATGCGTTCAGCCCGCAAGGCGCTGGCGGCGTTCATCGCCACTCGTGATGCTGACGAGCATCCTGGATGCACACGAATTTGCCAGTCGCGTGGTACAAGATCTGCAGGAGGACATCGAATACTTTCGCCATCTTATTCAGAGCTTGACGCGTGAGGCGCTAGCTCAAAAGGTAGCCTGGAACGAATTCAATGACTTCATCGAGAAGCGCTTCGCACGCGAGTATGCTGTACGTCTAGTGGCCGATTCTGCCGAACGCCACCGCGGTCAAATCAACGAGGCATTAGAGCAGGTGCGTGCACTCGATGGGGAGCAGCGCGCCCTGGTGGACGCCCACCTGTTGCAGCGCGCACCATGGCTGGAACAGACGACGCAGGGCCGCAGCCCGATGCTGTGGCTTGCCGATCGCATCGAGAGCATGGTCGAGGCTGCCTGCGGCCTGAAACTGCCGATGCTGAGATCGGAGATGAACAACTATGTGCGTCGCTTCACCAGTCTGCTGCGACAGGCGTTGTCCCTGGACTATGGTGCCGAATCTCCGCTGGGTCGAACCATGACTTGGCTGAAGGAGAGGCCGGAGCCAGGCCGTGAAGGGTTGCTCGACGTTCTGGCCCTGCGATTGGCCACCAGTGAGATCCGCATTCCCGGCGGTGTGCTTCGCTGGTCGGTGCGGGACCGGGAGACCGAGGCCGTTGCGCAGGCTCCGCTGGTTGTGGATGAGACTAGCCGCCTGAACGCCTTGCTGCGCAGAGCCGAAGCCGAGGCGTTCGCCTTCAGCGATCAGCAGGTCCTGCAAGGCCTGCTACCGCACTTGCGAGAAGGTCCCATCACACTGGCGGCACTGCCGGTGGACACCGCCGAGGACGCGGTACTCCTGTTGCATGCTGTGGGCGCAGCGCGTTCGACCCAGGGGCGGCGTCTGTTGCAGGCTCGCAAGACGGCAGGGCAGGTGTGCACGCCATATTTTCAGGCAGACGACTACGAGCTGTGTGCCGAACCAATAAATGGAATTGGCATGAGTCCCGGTCACACCAGCGAGGAGCATTGAATCTCCATGTTGCAGTCCCTTGCCCAGTATCTTGAACAGCGATTGGCAACCGAGGGCGCCGCCAACGTCAAGCCTGCACGCTTCGCTGAACTGGCTGGGCGACTGCTAGCGAGCGGTGTGGTTTGGCGCGAGCACTCCCGACCAGAAGCCGGGTTATACGATGATGCTATCCAGTGTGAACAACTGTTGCGCGAATGGTTTGGATGCATCGGCTTCGTGCTGGTCCATGACAGCGATGCTCGACTATTGAGGCTGTACCCCCCTGGCGAAGGCGGCGGCGATGACGAGGAAGATGGTGTACGGCGCCTGCGTGCCCGCCTGTCGCGTGATTTTGTGGCTGCGGTGATTGCCCTGCGCTTTCTTTACACAGAGGCGCTGACAGGGCGCCGTACGCTTGTGGACGAGCGCCTGGCCATTAGTCTGGAGGAACTGTCACAGACGGTTGTGTCACTTCTCGCGCACAAACTTCCCAATGCGGTCAGCGAACGCATGGCACTGTTGCGAGAACTGCGCAAACATCGCGTTCTGTATTTCGTCGAGGGCGATGACGCCGGGGACATGCAGATGGGTCTGGCGGTGCTGCGTCCGGTGATGAGCTTTGTCAGCGACGAGGCGTTGGAAGAGGCCCTACGAACGGTGGGGCGCAAGATTCCCGCTGCGCCTGCGATCCAGGCGGCACTCGAGGATGGTGCATGAAAATCGCCAAACTGCTCACTTGGCACTGGGGATCGCTGGAAGACCGAGAATGGCCCTTTGCTGACGCCGTGTTGTTGACGGGTGAATCGGGTTCAGGCAAGTCCACGCTTCTCGATGCCATCCAGACCGTACTGACAGCCGCGCACCAACATGTGGTGCAGTTCAATATTGGTCAGGACGAATCCACGCAGAGTCGTCGTGGCGGCAAGGAGCCGCGTACCCTGGCGGCTTACGCCCTGGGACAACAGGCTGATGGCGTATACCTGCGTACCCGTTCGACCAGCTATGCCGGGATCGTGTTCGAGGCTTCAGAACACGCAGGCGAGCAGGTCGAGCCCTTCACTGCACTGGTTGGCGTGGAGGCCTTTGAGGATGGTCGACGCGCCGTCCTGCAGGGAACGCCTCAGTTTTTCATCGTGCGTCGGACCTTGTCGCTGGATCATCTGGCGCGTCGGGTGGGGGAGGCACTGGCCCCGTCTCCGTTGCCGCTCAAGGAACTGTACGTGCAACTCCAGCACCGCCTTCAGGCGCATGCAGAAAAGGCTGTAGCGGTAGTGCAACGTTTTCCGGACAAGGGCGGTTACTTGCAGCATCTGTACGGCGCGCTGACCGGAAAAACAGCGGTGGGCGAGCACGATGCCACACGTGCGGCGAAGTCACTCGTCAAAGCGATGGCCTATAAGGAGTTGGGTAACGTCAACGACTTGGTGCGCGATGAGATCCTGGAGCCACACGACTTCAGCAAAGATCTCGACAAGATGCGCGAGCTGATGCGCTCCATCGCCAGCCTGAAGCTTGAAGCCGAGCGCTTGGCGCTGAACTTGGAGCGGCTCGGTGCCGCCAGCGCCAGCGCGGATCAGGCGTTGGACGAGGCGCGGCGTTTTGTCACCACCACCATCGCCCATGCCCTGCGCACACGTAGCGAAGCACAGGATGAGTTAGCTTCGGTACAGCGCCAGATTGCCGCCCAGGGCCGGAAGCAGGCGCAATTGCAAGAAAAGCTAGCATCTCTCGGAGCTCAGGAAGACCAGTTGCGGGAACAGTTGCGCGTAGTAGACAAGCGCCTGGATGATAGCGATGTGGCAGGTGAGAAGCAGGCATTGGAGAACCAGATCCGCCTGCACTCAGACCAGTTCCGTCTGCACTGGGGGCGTGTGCAAGAGGTGGTACGCGGGATTAGCGCAATGGCTACGCAGCTTGAACAATTGATGGCGCTGGATCTGTCGGTCGTGCCGGCTTTGGCTGTTGCGGTGGAAGTCTTGCGTCCAGCCGCACTGCGGATACTCCAATCTTGGCCGGCAATGGCCGATGCTTATGGGCGCAGCGCGACCTTGGATGTGGTGTTGCCGGCCTTTGAACTGGAAGCTTTCGACGCACAGTTGGCGGCGTTGCGCCAGGGTATCCACGACGACGATGCCTCAGTACAGGGAGCGGTGCTGCAAGCCTTGACCGATGTGAATATGCAGCTGAACCAGTTGAAAGACGACATCGAGCAGTGCGATGCTGAGCTGCGTCGTCTGCAGTCCGGCCGAGTACAAGGCCCGAAGGATGCACATGATGCGGTTGCATTGATCGAGCGTGAAATTCCTTCGGCTCATCCACACTTGCTGGCGCAACTGGTGGAGCCTAGCCCCGGAACCCGCTGGCAAAACGCCATCGAGGGCTACATGGGGGGTGATCGCTTCGCCATCATCGTCGAAGCCGGCATGGAGGCGCAGTGTGCCCGGTTAGTCAAGCAGCACTACCGCATCCGCTCGCCCAAAGTCGTGCAAGGTCGAAAAGCGATGGAAGACACAGAGGGGCGCCAGTTGGAAGCCCGTTCTGTGCTTCATGAACTCATCTGCCAACACTCTGTGGCCTATGCCTTCTTGCTTGCACAGTATGGCCGCGTGCGTAAAGTGAATACTGAAGAAGAGCTCGCACGTACCCCACAGGGTCTGATGGAAGAAGGTTTGGGCAGTCGGGGCTACGGCATGTTTGCTTGCCGTGCCCCCGATGGCGAATTGGCTTTCGGCGAAGCGGCGCGCCAACGACGTCGGCAGTGGTGCGAGGATGAGCTGAAGCGGCTAGCGTCCCAGACACGGGTCCTCGACGCGTTACGGCAGTCGCTGCTGGCGATCACTCGTATGTTTAACGGCGCAGTATTCTCGCCGCTGACTCCGTTGGTGCTTGCAGTGCTTGAGAGCCAAGTCCAGCATGCGCATGCCGATCAGGCGCTTAAGGCATTGGATCTGTCGGCCATCGACGCGTTACTAGCCGAGCAAAGCGAGCTGAAGGCTCGTATCAGCGGTGTGACACGGCAACGTGACGAAGAGCTGAAGCAGGTCGGGGCAACGGATAAGGAAATCGCAGAATTGCGCCGCCGCGAGAAAGTCTTGATCGAGCGCCTCCCCGATCTCGAAATCGCCTGTACCAATGCTACTGTCTGGGCGTCGCGCTTTGTGGGGGCTGTGCCGGCCCTAGCCACCGAGGCGCAATTGCTGGAAGAGTCCTGGAAACTCGCCGGCGAACTTGAAATCAGCGTGGACGCGCTGCGCCATCGTGTACAGAGTCTGCGCGACGGACTGCCTCGTACCTTGCGAGAACTGGCCCAGGCCGTGGGAGTCTACCTGTCCGGAGCACGCGACGATAGCGAGCGTGTCGTTTGGGTCGATG
Organism: Xanthomonas sp. DAR33341; assembly: GCF_003992815.1. Taxonomy (NCBI): domain Bacteria; kingdom Pseudomonadati; phylum Pseudomonadota; class Gammaproteobacteria; order Lysobacterales; family Lysobacteraceae; genus Xanthomonas; species Xanthomonas sp. DAR33341. Next base: position 142,422 of record NZ_QEYV01000038.1, read on the forward strand.
CGCCTCGCAGCGTAGACCGCCTGGAGGAACTGCTGCCCCTGGTTGAGCGCACCCGTGCTGCCATCTTCGAGCAGACTCAGCGCCAGCGTGCAATCGGACTAGCAGACAACGCGCGAGCGCTGCGTGAGGCAGAAGGTCAGTTCAACCACGTGTTCACCAGTAGCTTCTGCTTTAAGGTGCGCGACGACGTCAAGCAGGGCGCGCTGACGCTTCAACGGCTCAATCGGCACCTTCAGGACATCCGCTTCGGTAGCGACACTTTCAGACTGGAATGGGACTGGGTGCCGCGCATGCAGAAAGTACAGGAGTTCTTTGAGGCGGTGGAAGGCGCGGTCGAAGGGCTGGAACATGACGGTGGATCGATCTTCAACTCGTCCATGCTCACCGACGAGCAGCACGCCACCGCAAAAGAGATTCGGGGGCTGCTACTGGCAAACGACCAGGGCGCTAGCGAACGCGCGTTGCGCGAATTAGCCGACTATCGCAACTATCGGCGCTATGACATCCTGCGTACTAGTCCGGTGGGCACCACGAGGCTGTCTACCTGGGGTACCGGTTCGGGCGGTGAACTGGAAACGCCGTTCTACGTCGTGCGCTCGGCGGTGCTGGCACATGCGCTTGGGCACTTCGGCCGGGACCGTCGCGAGGCGCCGGCTTTACGCTTGATGCTGAGTGATGAGGCCTTCTCCAAGATGGATGAAACGCGCTCTCGCAACGTGTTGCAGTTCCTGTCGCAGACGCTGGGGCTTCAGCTCGTCGTGGCAATGCCGACCTCCAAATCAGGTGCGGTCAAGCCCGAGTTCGACAAGGAATTCACCTTCTCCAAGGTGATGGCGCGCAGAGCCGGCGAAGGTCTCCAGGAGCTGTTCATCAGCGAAGCGCAGGAGAAGACTTTCAACCGCCCGGCGCTGGCGAGACTATGGGGTACGCATGCCGAACAGGCCCGCGAGGCTGCACGTGCCCATTGGCAGGCAGCGAAACTTGTGGCGCAGGTCCCTCAGCCGACCATGCCGCTAGCCTCTCCATCGATGGAGTTGCAGGTGCCCGATCCGGTAGCTGAAGAGAGCGAAGCTCATCAAGCCAACAGCGGTCCGAGGCCTTGATCAATGGAGACCTCGACATCGTCCTCGATGACTGCCCCTTTGCCACATCCCTTTCCGCTGCGCCTGGCCCGGATGCTGCTCGCCAAGGTCGAACGCAGCACAGGCCAGGGGCCAGTGCGCTTGCTGGTGGACCGTAAGGTTGCCCCCGAGCTGCACGACGCAGTGGACGCCGACCAGGTCCAGTTGCTTTCCATGCAGATTGATGACCTGTGCGCCACGGGCTGGGTCGTTTTGCTGTTGGAGGCGCCGCGTGCATTTGCTGGTTTCTGCGATCGTAGGCCCCGGCTGGAGCTGCGTGATTTTGACGCCTTGGCAGCTTGGGCTGATTACACTCCGCAAGCCCAGCGCTGGCGCCAGCAATGGCGAACGCACCTTGCAGCGCACTGGGCAGCATATCCGCAGGAAGCGCCAGTCGAACCCGCCTCCGTACTGGACTACCTTACCCGGAATCCCTTAATTCCGGTGGAGGGGCTCCCAGTAGAAGAGGCTACCTACAGCCTCACTGTCTTGATCGAGTTATGTCGTTTGGGTCAAACGATGGCCTTGCGCGAAGCTTCCGCGCGTGCTTTCCAGGGCCGCTCTAAGGTGCTGGATCACCGGGAGGAATTGCTAAGGCTGCTCGGTTCGTCTGCGGGACAGTTCACCGAGGCACCGATTCAGCTGTTGCTCGCGCCACCATCCTCCAGGAAGCTGACGGACGCCATTGATGGTGAAACAAGAGCCCTTACTGAGGTTCTTTTCATCGAGAATCTGGTCACCTTTGAACACATGGCTGATGCACGGATCCCAGGTTGGGAGAGTAGTCTGTTGGTGTATGCGGCGGGTTTCCGTGGCAGTGCCCGGAGGTTGCGCTCGCGCATTGGCTGCCGCTTGTACCTGCGTGAGCCCGCTTTCGCAGCGTGGTTGCCAGTGATCGAAGCGTGGCTGTTCGGTTCGCGAGATGATGATCGGAACTTGCCAACAGTGTCTGTGCACTTCTTCGGAGACCTTGATTACTCTGGCATGCAGATACTTGCAAGCCTTCGCGAGGTATTTCCCAAGGCTAGGGCTTGGCATCCTGGCTACGTACAACTGTCGAGTTTGCTGGTAGTTGGCGGAGGTCACTTGCCAGAAATGGCCACAAAGGCTCAGCAAGTGGACCCCGGCCACACTGGGTGCGCCTACGCGGATGATGAATTACTTCCACTGCTGCGCAGTAAAGGACGCTTCATTGACCAGGAGGCTCTTGATTTCAGCGACATCAAACTGAAGTGACGTGGCATCCAAGATCACTCAGGACAACAGCATTGCTTTGAGATATTGAAGCTATCTGAGGCGAAGAAAGGCTTTGTATAGATGCACGGGGCATCGGAGCTCGTGTCGTTGGCTCTTACCCTCTTTCGGATTGAGCCTTTGCCCATGATGCTCCCTTTACTACCGTTTCGCTTGGCAGCGCCCCATCATTTCTTGCCAATAGATAAGGCCTGGTGCAGCGAAATCGGTAAGCGGCAGAATACACATCCGTACAGATATGGTGCTGATTCACTATGCGAGTCGCAAAGTGGGGTGATAGCTTGGCTATACGCCTGCCGGTTAGCTTGGTCGAAGCACTGGAATTGCGGGAAGGCGATGAGATCGAGGTCATCGTTAACGGTCCTCGACTCTTCACGGTCCGCAAGAAGCCAGGGCTGCAGGCCATGCTGGAACGGCTTCACTCCTTCCGCGGTAGGTTGCCGGCGGACTTCAAGTTTTACCGAGATGAGGCCAATGGCCACGGGTGACGTGATTCGCATGTGGGCATTGATGTTCTCGACGACTCGGATTGCTAGCGAGTAGGTCAGCTTGATCGGGCGATTCGTTGGCTGCGTCTATGGCCGTGTCGCTGGCATCGGTGGTCGCAACTCGGCACGCTGTTCCAATTCGCTGCACGGCAGCTATTTCGAGCTGCGAGCAAGAATCCGCGCGAACGCCGTGAGAGTGGACTGTTCGGTAGGTTTGAGTCTCCGATAGAGACTCAACAGTTTGGTCTCTCGCGCATTGCGTGGCGCTACCTGCGCGAAGGGGCTACCTTCGCCCAACAGGATGAACTCCGCAGAGCATTCCAATACATCAGCCATCTTGAGGAGCGTTCGTGCGCTCGGGTGGCGCGAGGCACTCCCTACGATGTTCGAGACTGCGCCTTGCGTGATCCCGATCTTTGACGCCAGCTCTTGCTGGGTGAGGTGTCGGATCACCAGTAGCCACCGAATGCGCTCGCCGATGGTCATTTGCCGGAACTTTGCCATTGTTCTTCTTTGCATCCTTGCAATCTGAGCTCTCCGGGTGGTAGCCCATGCTAGGTCAGGTGTTCTTGCACTCGTTCGGTAAGATGAGCGCGACCTTCGAGATGAGTACGTGTGTGCTTTGGGGTGGTATCACAGTAGAAATACAATTAGCCACCTTCGATGCCGGCATGACGGACGGAAAAAGTTAAATGAAATCAATAGATTACGTGGATCCGGTGAAGAATCAAGTGCCCAAAGTTGGCTTCGTGTCACTAGGCTGCCCGAAGGCGCTCGTCGATTCCGAACGCATCCTCACCCAGCTGCGCGTAGAGGGCTACGACATCGTGCCCAGCTACGACGCTGCCGATGTGGTGGTGGTCAACACCTGCGGCTTCATCGATTCGGCAGTGACCGAATCGCTGGACGCGATCGGCGAGGCGATGAACGCCAACGGCAAGGTCATCGTCACCGGCTGCCTGGGCAAGCGCCCGGAGCAGATTCGCGAGGCGTACCCGCAAGTGCTGGCGGTATCCGGCCCGCAGGACTACCAGAGCGTCATGGAGGCAGTGCACGCCGCGTTGCCGCCGCGTCACGACCCGTTCGTGGATCTGGTGCCGGACTACGGCATCAAGCTGACGCCGCGCCATTACGCGTATCTCAAGATTTCCGAAGGCTGCAATCACCGGTGCAGCTTTTGCATCATTCCCTCAATGCGCGGCGATCTGGTGTCGCGTCCGGTCGATGAAGTGCTGCGCGAAGCCGAGCGGCTGGTGCGCGGTGGCGTCAAGGAATTGCTGGTGGTGTCGCAGGACACCTCGGCCTACGGTGTGGACCTGAAGTATGCCGAGCGTCCGTGGCGGGACCGCCTGTACCAGACCCGCATGAAGGCGCTGTGCGAGGGCTTGTCGGAGCTTGGCGTGTGGACGCGCCTGCATTACGTGTACCCGTATCCGCACGTGGACGATGTGATTGGGCTGATGGCCGAAGGCAAGCTGCTGCCGTATCTGGACATTCCGTTCCAGCACGCCAGCCCGCGCATTCTCAAGTTGATGAAGCGCCCCGGCGCGGTGGAAAAAACCCTGGAGCGCGTGCAGCGCTGGAAGGCGATGTGCCCGGAGATCACCGTGCGCTCGACCTTCATCGTCGGCTTCCCCGGCGAGACCGATGCCGAATTCGAATCCTTGCTGGATTTCCTGGATCAGGCGCAGCTGGACCGCGTCGGTGCGTTTGCGTATTCGCCGGTCGATGGCGCCAGCGCCAACGCGCTGCCGGATCAGGTGCCCGAAGAAGTGAAACAGGAGCGCCTGGCGCGCTTCATGGCCAAGCAGGCGCAGATCTCTGCGTTGCGTCTGGAATCCAAGATCGGCAGCGTGCAGCAGTGCCTGGTGGATGTGATCGAAGACGACATCGCGGTGGCCCGCTCGCGTGCCGATGCGCCTGAAATCGATGGGCTGGTGCACATCCAGAACGGTGGCGAGCTCGGCTTGAAGGTGGGCGATCTGGTGGATGTTGAAATCACCGACAGCGACGAGCACGATCTGTTTGGCGATGCACTGCCGTCTGGCCATGCGGTGCAGCCAGGGCGGACATTGAACCTGCAGATCGTTTAGCCGCAGCAGGGCGCCGGCTGGCCGATGGCGTCGGCGCCAGACTGTGCCGAACCGTCGCCGCACATGCCCCGGTGGGCACGCCAACCCGTAGGAGCCTGCCTGCGCGCGACGAGGCTTGCCACGCGCATCCGTCCCGGCACGACGCGCTGCAATGCCAACATCGCCGCTAGGCATGATAGCGCCGGATGAGGGTAGCCGGCGTGTGTGCGTATCAGCAGGCCACGATGCAGTCCTGGGGCAATGGGTGTTCGGTTCTCCGGGTGTCGATCACTGTCGTTGCTGATGCACGGCGCCAGGATCGATCCGCGCCTTGGGTATCCCCTACAGCGAGGCGTAATCCACCGACACCACGACGAATGTGTGCTTGCCGGCCGGCAAGTGTGCGTCGAATTCGTCGTCCACGCGCTTTTTCAGCAGGGCGCGCGCCAGGGGGGAGTCGATGCTGATCCAGCCGCGTCCGGCATCGGTTTCGTCCGGGCCGACGATGCGGTAGCGCAGCAGCTCGCCACTGCCGGCGTCTTCCAGCTCCACCTGTGCGCCGAAGAACACTGCGTTCGCGTCGGTAGGTGCGGTATCCACCACGCGCAACGCTTCCAGTCGCTTGCTCAGATAGCGCACACGCCGATCGATTTCACCGAGCTGCTTCTTGCGATAGGTGTATTCGGCATTTTCCGAGCGATCGCCTTCGGCGGCCGCTGCCGCCAGGGCCCGTACCACCTCGGGGCGGCGCACGCGCCACAAGTCGTCCAGCTCGGCCTTGAGGCGGGCGTGGCCTTCGGGCGTGATCAGCGCAGTGCTTTTTTCGGCAGGTGGGCGCCAGCGGCTCATGGGGCAGGCAGGTTAGAACGGCGGGCCCGCGATGCTAGCGCGCATGACGTGCTTGCGCATCTTCCGCCGCACAGCGAAGCTTTGCGCCATTCTCGGACACGGACGTTGTCATGCTGATCATGCCGCTGCACAAACCCTGGTCGCGCCAGAACATCCCCTGGGTGACGCTGCTGCTGGTGCTGATCAATGTGGCGGTCTACATGGGCTACCAGCGCAAGGACGACGGCCTGGTCGAGAGCGCCGTGCACTATTACGTGCACTCCGGCTTGGGCGCGCTGGAGGCCGATGCACATACCCGTTACCTGCAGCAGACCGCCGACGCCAAGCTGCGCGCGGCGCGCCAGGCAAAGCTGGGCAGCGTGCCTGAACCGCAACGCATCGCGTATCTGGCGCACCTGACGATGCACGATGTCGCCTTCGAACACGCACTGCGCAGCGGCACACTGTTCAACGACGACGCGCGTCTGCGCGAATGGCGCGCATTGCGTGCGCCTTACGACACGCGGCTGTCCAGGATATTTACGCTGCGCCATGTGCAGCGCAGTTCCGAATGGTCGCCAGCGCGCATGCTGACCGCCACGTTCCTGCACGGCAGCTTCGATCATTTGCTGGGCAACATGCTGTTTCTGCTTGCCCTGGGTACCTTGCTGGAAGGCGCAATCGGCAGCGGCTGGTTCCTGGCGCTGTATCTGCTCGGCGGATTCGGCGCCAGCCTGGCCAGCTTGTGGTGGCGTTGGGGCGAGCCTGGCGGCGGCTTGGGTGCGTCCGGCGCCATCGCCGCCTTGATGGGCGCGTTCTGCATGGTATGGGGCAGGCGCAGGGTGCGCTTTTTCTATTGGTTCTTCGTGGTCTTCAATTACGCGCGTGGCCCAGCGATCCTGCTATTGCCGCTGTGGCTGGGCTGGGAGTTGTACAGCCTGGCATCCAGCGACGACGGTGCAGTCGCCTTCGAAGCGCATGCGGGGGGACTGCTGAGCGGTGCGTTGCTGGGCGCCTTGCTGGTGGTATTGCGGCAAACCCGGCCGGCGTTTATGGAGGAGGGCGACACGGTTGCGGTGGACGATCGCTGGGAGCGTGCGCAGCGCCATCTGGGCCGGATGGAAAACGCCGAGGCCGAACATTTGCTGGCGGAGTTGACGCGCGAGCAGCCGCACAATCTAGAGGTTGCGCTTGCGCGCTATCGCGCGGCGCGTCATGCAGGTCGCAGCCAGGACAGCCTGCGCCATGCCGAGACGCTGCTGGCCCTGCAGGCCCATAGCGCCGAACAGACACGCATCCAGCTGGCAGTCGCCGCCGAACTCAGCAAGGCCAAGACTGCCTGCAGTCTGACGGCGCGCAGGGCGCTGATCGCTGCGTGCATGCGTAACGGCCTGTTGGCCGATGCCGAGCGTCTATTGAAAGAAAGCGAACTGAGTACGCCTCGCGACGAATTGGCCCAACAGTGGTTCGTGCTTGCCTTGCGTCACGGTGAACTGCAAGACGGTGCGCAACGTACGCGCTTGTTGCGACAAGTGCTGGATCAGTTTCCCGAGCAGGGACAGGCGAACAAGGCGCGCTTTTTGCTTGAGAACGGGTGAGCGGCTTCTGCTCGAGGCGTGCTCTCTGACTCGCGCGACGCTGGGCGGGCAAAGGCCAGTCGAGGTGGCTGGCATGCATGGTTCTGCGCTTGATGGGATCTGTCCGCCTGGATCCTGCAGAAGGGGTCTTCAGCCGATCACGCCGGCTGAATCGTCACCGCTTTCAGTGCTGCATCCAGCTTCGCGCGCAGTGCTTCGTCGTCGCAGCGATCCATGGCGTCCTGCAATACGGCGCGCGCTTGATCGTCGCGACCGAAGCGCTCGGCCAGCAGCACGCCGGCGTCCAGCGACCAGGCGGGCAGCATCGGGTCGCGCGGCCATGCAGCGATGGCGGCCAGCAGGCCATCGGTGACAAGTTGGAACTGCCCGGCCATCTTTGCGCGCTCGGCCAGCAGGTTGGCCTGCTCGGGCGTCAGCGGCGTAAACGTGGCGTCGATGTCCAGCGCTTCGCGCTGCAGCGCGAGCGCGCGCCGTTCCTGCTTTTCCTGCAACAGGCGATTGATGTATTGGCGGGTGTGTTCGCGTAGCTCGTCGTTGCGATGGTGTTGGCGCAGCAGGCGCTGATACAGCTCGTGCACCGCCAGGCTCACCGCGCGCGAGCGCACCGCGCCACGCAAGGCCTGAAAGGCTTCGTCGGAATGCCCGTCGCGCACATACTGTTCCGCTTCGTCGAGCAGGCGCTGATCCGGGTCGCGGCGTTCGTGCGCGGCCCCGCTGCTGGGCACGTAGCCGAGCTCCTCGTGGTACTGGTACACCAGATACCCCAGCAGGTGAAAGCTGGCGAATAGCGTCCAGATCGAGGTCGCCATGACCGTGGCTTCGCGCACGAGCGGGGGTAGGTATCTGGTAGCGAAAAAGACCGCTGCCGTACCGCTGCCCTGGATCACGTAGAGCAGGCCGTAGGCGGCCAGATATGGCCAGCCGATCCGCAGCGCCATGTCGATCGAGACGGCGGGATTGAGCGCCCGGCGCAGGCTGCCGTCGATGGCCAACGAGATCAGCATGCCCGGCAGCAGCAACATGGTGCCCAGATAGGCGATGGTCAGCCCGAACGGGCCGGCGATCACGGCCCCCGCGCCGATCACGATGCCCAGCGCGATGGCCAGCAGGATCAGGCGCAGTACCGCGCTGTCGAAGCTGTTATAGCCCAGGCGCGGCGCGTCGGTCTGGCCATCGGCGGTGTGGCGCAGAATGTCGAAGGCATAGGTGTAGGTCGCCATGCCCAGCACACCGGCAATCACCAGTTTCAGGATGCCCGGCAGCACCAGCAATGCGCCGCACAGCGTCAATGCGATCAGCGCATACAGCGCCGAGCCACGCAGCGGGTAGGTGGCGATGGCGGGAATGCGGGTCCAGAACGGTGCAGGCGCAGCCTGCGCGGCCACCGTGCGTGCGCGAAAACGGTCTTCCATGACGCTCCCCAGGCGTGTGATGTGAGCGGATTGTGCGGTGAGGTGCGCCCCCATGCAATTGAGGCAAGGCAAGCCGACGAACCAGGATCGCCAGCGACCGGCGACATGTCGCGGGTATGGTCTGGATAGTGCTGGCCAGGCCATGCATCAGTGCCGGCATTGCATCGGAGCATGCTGTGTCCGACAGTACCGCGAGCGCATCGGCAGACCGTCGATGCGTTGCGTGCGAGACTGTCTGAGGTTCCAGCGGAGCGACGGGTAAAATGGTGGCCCGCCGCACGCTCGCGGTCCTACGAGCGACCGCGCGCGCCGCAACCATGGCACCGCCATCGCTCGCATCACAAGGAGTGTCGCTTGATTCCCTCTGCCACCGGCAACCCGCAGGTCCGCATTCGCAGCATCGATGTGCTCTCGGACAACTGGTATGTGCTACGCAAGGTGACGTTCGATTTCCAGCGCAAGGACGGCCGCTGGCAGTCCTTGTCGCGCGAGGCCTACGACCGTGGCAATGGCGCCACCATTTTGCTGTATAGCCGCGCCAGGCAGACGGTGATGCTCACCCGCCAGTTCCGCCTGCCGACGCTGCTCAATGGCAACCCGGATGGCATGTTGATCGAAGCTTGCGCAGGCCTGCTCGACCAGGACGATGCGCTGACCTGCATCCGCAAGGAAACCGAAGAGGAAACCGGCTACCGGATCGACAACGTGCGCAAGGTGTTCGAGGCCTTCATGAGCCCTGGCTCGGTCACCGAACGCCTGTACTTCTTCGTCGGCGAATACGTCGACGACGACAAGGTTGGTGATGGCGGTGGACTCGAAGAAGACGGCGAAGAGATCGAAGTGCTGGAGCTGTCCCTGGATGCAGCATTGGCGATGATCGATTCAGGTGAGATCGCAGATGCCAAGACCATCATGCTGTTGCAGTACGCCAAGTTGCATGGTGTGTTGGAGTCCGTCCACGCCAGCACCCGGTAGCCCTTCAGGGCGACGGCGTCATCGAGCCGTGTCGGCGGCGATGATCAAGCCGATCAACGCTTCCCACCAAAAATGCTGCCGAAGATGCCGCGCACGATCTGCTGCCCGATCTTGTTGCCCACCGTGCGTGAGGTCTGCTTGGCCATCGCTTCGAGCATGCCCTGGCGGCGGCTGGTGCCGAAGACCGCGTCCTTGACCGCCTGACCGAAGCCGCTGTCGTGCGCGTCGTCGTCTGCGCGAGTGCGGGCGGGTGGGGCTGCGTTGTGTTCGGCCACCTGTTCGACACGGCGCGCCAGCAATTCGGCAGCCGATTGGCGATTGATCGCGGTGTCGTAGCGGGTGCCGACCGGGCTGGTGGCGCGCACCTGCGCGCGTTCGGTCTCGCTGATGGCGCCCATGCGGCAACGCGGCGGGGCGATCAATGTCTGCTGCACCGGCGCCGGTACGCCCTTGCCCTGCAGCGGCGACACCAGCGCCTCGCCGGTACCCAGGCTGGAGATGGCGGTGGCGACGTCGAGCTTGGGATTGCCGACGAAGGTCTGCGCGGCGGTCTTCACCGCCTTCTGGTCGCGCGGCGTGTAGGCGCGCAAGGCGTGCTGCACGCGATTGCCGAGCTGGCCGAGGATATTGTCGGGAATGTCATCGGGAAACTGCGAGCAGAAATACACGCCCACGCCCTTGGAACGGATCAGGCGCACCACTTGTTCGATGCGCTGCACCAGCGCCGCCGGCGCATCGTCGAACAGCAGGTGCGCCTCGTCGAAGACGAACACCAGTGTGGGTTGTTCCAGGTCGCCCACTTCGGGCAAGCGCTCGAACAGTTCCGACAGCAGCCACAGCAGGAAGGTGGAATACAGCTTCGGCTTGAGCACCAATTGGTTGGCAGCCAGGATGCCGATCACGCCACGGCCATCCGGTGCGACGCGCATCAGTTCGGCCAGCTCCAGCGCGGGTTCACCGAAGAACTGTTCGCCGCCGTCCTGCGACAGGCGCAGCAAGGCGCGCTGGATGGCGGCCACCGATTGGCTGGACACCAGCCCGTAACTGGTGGAGAGCTCCTTGCGCTCTTGGACCACCAGCGCGAGCAGTGCACGCAGGTCGTCCAGGTCCAGCAACAGCAAGCCGCGGTCGTCGGCCAGCTTGAACACGATGTCGAGTACGCTGGACTGGGTGTCGTTGAGCTCCAGAATCCTGGCGAGCAGGGTGGGGCCCATCTCGCTGACGGTGGTACGTACCGGATGCCCGAGCTGGCCATACAGGTCCCAGAACACCACCGGGTTAGCCGCTGGGGCGTAGTCGGTCATGCCCGTATCGTTGGCGCGCTGCAGCACGCCGGGTGCCCCGTCGCCGGCCACGGCCAGGCCGGCGACATCGCCTTTTACATCGGCCAGGAACACCGGAACGCCCAGCTGCGAGAAGCCTTCGGCCAGGGTCATCAGGGTCACGGTCTTGCCGGTGCCGGTGGCGCCGGCCACCAGCCCGTGGCGATTGCCGAAGCGGGCTTCCAGCACAACCGGGATGTCGTCGGTGACGCCTTTGCCGAGCAGGAACGAGGCCATTGCGCTGATCCGGTGGGAAAGGGTCGATTCTAGCGGGCAATCCCGGCGGGCAACGCCATCCGTCAACTCAGCGGATTCTGGCAGGCAGGCTGGGTCGAACGGGCGACCACGCACACGCCACGCTGCGCCGCAGGCTCACTCAAATCATCGCGGCGATGAGCCGGTTTGCAGGTGTCGCCTGCATCGATCGCGCCCACCAAGCTAACGGCCCACTGACCCCGGCGGCCCCGCTGCCTTGCCCCGATGTTGCCCCGGCAGCTACCCTGCCTGCCTTTCCGCTGTACTGCCTACGATGCCGCTCGCTCATTTTGGTTTGCGCCCATGGCCTGTCCTGGCCGTGGTGGCGCTGATGTCTGTCGTCCCCGCCGCCCACGCCATCTCCAAACGCGACACGGAGAAGGCCGCCGCGCTCGATGCGCGCATGGCCGCCGCCGAAAAGCGCTATCGCGATGCGCTGGTGCTGGTGAACAACTCCGACCCCAAGGGCACTGCCGAAGGCGATGCCGCGCTGGAGGACATGGAAGACATCATCGACGCCTGCATCAAGCAGCGTGGTTGCCTGGTGTCCAATCAGTTGGCCACCTACAAGCGACTGCTCAAGGCGCGCGCCGATGCCGAGGCGCCGGCCGCCGAAGATCCGGAAGACGACGACACCCTGTTGCAAGCCGACCCGGACCATCTCGGCCCGGCGTCGAACGGCGTGCCCGAGGCCGCGCGTGCCGCCACGCTGCTCAACGACCAGCGCCACGACTTCGACAAGATGGTGCAGTACAACCCGGCCGTGCAGGCCGGTATCCGGCGTTGGCTCACCGATATGCGCCCGGCGCTGCTGACCAGCTACGAGAACTACAGCAACCTGCGCGGCGTGATGTGGCCGGAATGGCAGAAGCGCGGCCTTCCCGAAGCGTTGCTGTTCGGCATCATGGCCAAGGAATCCAACGGCAAGGTGCACGCCAGCTCGCGCGCTGGTGCAGCCGGGTTGATGCAGTTCATGCCCGCCACCGGACGTCGCTTCGGGCTGGGCCCGGACGGCACCGGCTTCGATACGCGCTTCGATGCACGCAGCGCCGCCGAAGCCAGCGCCGCCTACCTCAACGAGCGCATGGCCGGGCTTAACCGCAGCATCGAACTGGCGCTGGCCGCCTACAACGGTGGCGAAGGCCGTGCCGCGCGCGTGTTTTCGCAGAGCGGCGGGCGCGGCTTCTGGGATCAGGACGTCTACAACCAGTTCCCGGCCGAAACCAAGGACTACGTGCCGATGGTGATCGCGGCGGCGTGGATCTTCCTGCACCCGCGCCAGTATGGGGTGGACTTCCCCAAGCTCGATGCGCAGCCGGCCACGCTCAAGCTGGCCAAGTCGACCACCATCTACGAACTCACCATCTGCCTGGGCAGCATGGGTACACGCGACGGCTACATGCGTGCGCTGCGCAATCTCAACCCGCGTTACGAATCCGATGGCTGGATTCCGGCCGGCACGGTCATCAATGCCACCAACCGCATCGTCAACCTCTACACCCGTTACTGCGTCAATGGCCCGCGTGCGGATCTGGCGCGCACCCTGATCACTGCCGATCTCAACAGCGCGATCGTGCGCAGCAGCAGCGCGCCCGAGTACGTGCCAAGCGTGGCGGTAGGCGATGTTAGCCAGATGGCGGGCGTCCCGACCACCGTCGCCACCGGTCAGCCGGCAGTTGCCAAGCCCAAGGCCAAGCAGGTGCGCAGCTACACCATCGCCCGGGGCGACACGCTCGGTCGCGTTGCGCAGAAATACCAATGCGAGATCAAGGAGCTGGCCAAGGCCAACAACTTGAAGGCGCCGTCATATGCGCTCAAGCCGGGTCAGAGCATCAAACTGGCGGGTTGCGATCGCTGAACCGTGCGCTGGCGGTGCCGTGCTGATCGCCGCACCCTCTAGACGGCGGTGCGCATCGGCCTGAACCCTGGCGTGGGGCAGGCCAGCCGCGCGAACGCCGTTTTTGCTAGCCCGGCACGGGCAGCGTGTTTGCAGTCGAAGGTTTGGCAAACGGCGCGCGGGTGCGCGACGCGTTGTCGGGAATGCTTCGTCGCGGCCAGGTCCGCTCCTACGATGGTGGCGAGCGCACGACAAGCCCGGTTGCGGTAGGAGCGGACCCGGCCGCGACGAAGCCGTGCAAATAGCCCGTTTTATGCCGGATGTTCTTCATCTGAAGCTGAGCAAGATGGCGTGCGCGTAGGGCGGCGCATCGTCGGGAATGCCTGGCCGTGCCAGGTCCGCTCCTACGAGGCGTCGTTGCAATTCACTGACGACGGGCGAGTGCCTGGCCAAGACGAACCGATGTTTCGGCCGCAAGTCCGCCATCGAGCGTGGCCACACCCGGCGGCAGCAACACGATCACGGTCGAGCCGTAGTTGAAGCGCGCCATCTCCGCGAACTTCTCCAGCACGACGCCCTTGCCGCGATAGTCCTTGCGCGTGATGCGGTCGCCATAGCGCGGAATCTCCACGCCGCTCCAGACCGTCTCCACGCCCGAGACCAATAACGCGCCAACCATCACCGAAGCCATCGGGCCGAACTCGGTGTCGAAGTGACACACCAGCCGCTCGTTGCGCGCGAACAGGCGCGGCACCTTGCGCACTGCATCCGGGCCCACACTGAACAGCCGGCCGGGCACGTGCACGGTTTCGCGCAGGGTGCCGGTCCACGGCATATGCACGCGGTGGTAGTCCTTGGGCGACAGATACACGGTGGCGAACACGCCGTCGTTGAATGGCGCTGCCGCGGCTTCGTCGCCGAGCAATTCTGCAGCAGTGAACGACTGCCCCTTGGCCTGGAAAATGCGGCCGTTCTCGACCGGGCCGAGCTGGCTGATGCGGCCGTCGGCCGGCATCAGCACTGCCGAAGGGTCGGCATCCGGCACGCGCGCGCCGGGCTTCAAGGCGCGGGTAAAAAACGCGTTGAAGGTGGGGTAGGCGTGCGGATCCGGCTCCTGCGCTTCACTCAGATCCACACCGAACTTGCGCGTCACCGTGTCGATCAACCACTGCTTGGTGGACGGTGTCTGCGAATAGGCCAGCGCGCGTGCCAGCGACGACAGCAGCCGGTGCGGCAGCACGTAGGTCAGGGAAGTGACAAGACTCACGGAGCGGTTACCTTGGTCAGCTGTTGGAGGTCGGCGGCAATCGCCTTCGGGTCGAGCGGGGGGCGGATCAGGCCGGCCAGGCGGCCCTGCGGATCGAGCACGGCGATGCCGGCCGAGTGGTCCATGCTGTAGTCGTTGGGATTTTGCGCATAGCCCTTGCCAGGGACCTTTTGGAACACGAAGCCCAGCGCGGTGGCGAAGCGCTCCAGCGCCGGCACGTCGGCAGTGGCGGCCAGGGTGTCCTTGTGGAAGGCATGCGCGTACTCGCCCAGGCGCGCAGGCGGATCGCGCTGCGGGTCCACCGACACGAACAGCACGCGCGGGCGCAAGCCATCGGGAATGGCTTCCCATTGCTGTTGCGCCACCGCCAGATCGGTCAAGGTGGTGGGGCAGACATCGGGGCAGAACGTGAAGCCCAGAAACACCAGCGTCCAATGTCCCTTGAGCTCGCCGGGCACCAGTTGGGTGCCGTCGGACTGGCGCAGGCTGAATTGCGGCAGCGGGCGCGGCTGCGGATAAAAGGTGATGGTCCTGGTGGGTGGCCATGGCGAACTGGGCGCGCCGCCAAGGAACTTCTGGCCCAGCAACATCCCCAGGCCAGCGGCCAGGGCCACCAGCAGCACGATGCCGGTATTGCGATTGAACATGGCGGTTTCCAGTGCAACGGACGCTCATGATACCGATCCGACCTCTATAATCGGGGGCCGATTCCTCTTTAGTTGTTGCCATGACTGCCGCCGCGGCCGACGAACTGCACACCATCATCGACCTGATCCGCTACGGCACCAGCCGTTTCAATGCAGCCGGTCTGACCTTCGGCCACAGCTACGACAATGCGTTGGACGAAGCCACCCAACTGGTCCTGCACAGCCTGCATCTGCCGCACGATCTGGGTCCGGCCTATGGCCAGGCGCGCCTGCTGCGCTCGGAAAAAGAGCAGGTGCTCGGCCTGTTCGAGCGCCGCATCAGCGAGCGCGTGCCGGCGGCGTACCTGACCGGCGAGGCCTGGTTTGCCGGCCTGAGTTTCAAGAGCGATGCGCGTGCGCTGGTGCCGCGTTCGCCGATCGCCGAACTGATCGAAGCCGGCTTCGAGCCCTGGCTGGGCGGCCGCGAAGTGACCCGAGCGCTGGACCTGTGCACCGGTTCGGGCTGTATCGCCATTGCGATGGGCCACTACAACCCGCAGTGGGACGTGGATGGCGTGGATATCAGCGACGATGCGCTGGCGCTGGCGGCCGAAAACAAGGCGCGCCTGCATGCCGACAACGTCACCTTGCTCAAGTCGGACCTGTTCAGCGGTCTGGGCGGTCGCCAGTACGACCTGATCGTCACCAACCCGCCCTACGTGACCAACGAGGAAACCGACGCGCTGCCGCAGGAGTATTCCTACGAGCCCGAACTCGGCCTGCGTGCCGGCGACGATGGCCTGGACCTGGTGCTGAAAATCCTGCGCGATGCGCCGCAGCACCTGAGCGAAGACGGCTTGCTGATCTGCGAGGTGGGCGAATCCGAGCAGCACCTGGTCAGGCTGTTGCCGGAAGTGGATCTGGCCTGGGTCGAGTTCAAGGTCGGGCAGATGGGCATCTTCGCGGTGGAATGCCGCGAATTGATCGCCCACGGCGCCCGCATCGCCGAGCTGGCCGCGCAGCGATGAGCCTGCGCGCATGAGTGCCAATTCGTTCGGCAAGCTGTTCACTGTCACCACCTTTGGCGAATCGCACGGGCCGGCGATCGGCTGCGTCGTCGACGGCTGCCCTCCCGGCCTGGAGATTGCGCCGGAAGAGTTCACCCACGATCTGCAGCGCCGTGCCAGCGGCAAGAGCCGGCACACCTCGGCGCGCCGCGAGGCCGATGAGATCGAGATCCTGTCCGGCGTGTACGAAGGCCGTACCACCGGCACGCCGATCGGCTTGCTGATCCGCAATACCGATCAGCGCAGCAAGGATTACAGCAACATCGCCCAGCAGTTCCGTCCGGGCCATGCGGATTACACCTACTGGCAGAAGTACGGCATTCGCGATCCGCGCGGCGGCGGGCGCTCGTCGGCGCGCGAAACCACCATGCGCGTCGCCGCGGGCGTGATCGCCAAGAAGTGGCTCAAGCAACGGTATGGCGTGCTGGTGCGCGGGTTCCTGTCGCAGCTGGGCGAGATCCGTCCCGCTGGTTTCGACTGGGATGCGGTGGAAGACAACCCGTTTTTCTGGCCGCATGCCGCGCAGGTGCCGGAGCTGGAAACCTATATGGACGCGCTGCGTAAATCCGGCGATTCGGTCGGTGCGCGCGTGGACGTGGTGGCCGGCGGCGTGCCCGCAGGCTGGGGCGAGCCGATCTACGGCAAGCTCGATGCCGAACTTGCCGCTGCGTTGATGAGCATCAATGCGGTCAAGGGCGTGGAGATTGGCGACGGCTTCGCCAGCGCCGCGCAGAGGGGCACCGAACACCGCGACCTGATCACCCCGGAAGGCTTTCTCAGCAACCATGCCGGCGGCATCCTGGGCGGGATCTCCACTGGCCAGGCGGTCACCGCCTCGATGGTGCTCAAGCCCACCTCCAGCCTGCGCCTGCCCGGCGCCACGGTGGATGCCGATGGCAGCGTGGTCGATGTGATCACCACCGGCCGGCACGACCCGTGCGTGGGCATCCGCGCCACCCCGATCGCCGAGGCGATGATGGCGCTGGTGCTGATGGATCAGGCGCTGCGCCACCGTGCGCAGTGCGGCGATGTAGGTGAGGTGTCGCCGCGCATTCCCGGACAGGTCGATGTCTGACGGCCGTCGCGCCAGGGTGTGGGTCAGCCAGCCGTTGTTCGACGATGTCGTCGCGCAGCTGGGCGAGCATTTCGAGCTGACCACCACGCAGCGCGTCAGCGCGTATTCGCCGGCCGAACTGGCCGCGCAGCTGGCACCGCTGGACGGCGCCCTGATCACCCTCAACGAGCGCATCGGCGCGGCCGAAATCGCGGCGGCGCCTCAGTTGCGCGCCATCGCCAATGTCGGCGTGGGCTACAACAATCTGGATCTGGATGCGCTGAGCGCGGCCGGCATCCTGGCCAGCAACACGCCCGACGTGCTCACCGAAACCACGGCCGACCTGGGTTTTGCGTTGCTGATGGCCACCGCGCGCCGCATCACCGAATCCGAGCGCTGGCTGCGCGACGGGCAATGGGGGCAATGGTCGTTCAAGACCATGCTCGGTGCCGATATCCATGGCAGCACGCTCGGCATCCTGGGCATGGGCCGGATCGGGCAGGGCATCGCACGGCGCGGCGCGCACGGCTTCGGCATGCGCGTGCTGTATCACAACCGCAGCCAGTTGCCGGCCGCTACCGAACAGGCGCTGGGCGCACGGTACGTGGATTTCGACACCCTGCTGGCGCAGTCCGATCATCTGGTGCTGGTGTTGCCATACACCAAGGACTCGCACCACATCGTCGACGCGGCGGCGCTGGGCAAGATGCGCGCCACCGCCACACTGGTGAACATCGCGCGCGGCGGCATCGTCGATGAGCTGGCGCTGGCCGATGCGCTGGCCAACGGGCGTTTGGCTGGCGCCGGCCTGGATGTCTACGAGGGCGAGCCGCGCGTGCGGCCGGAGCTGCTGGCGCTCAATAACGTGGTGCTCACCCCGCATATCGGCAGCGCCAGCCTGGCCACGCGCCGCGCCATGGTGCAACTGGCGGTCGACAACCTGATCGCTGCGCTGGGCAAGGGCCCGCATGCCGGCAATCCGCCGAGCGCGCTCAATACCGATGCAGTTGCCGCTGCCAAACGTGGCGGCACCGGCGTGGACGCGAAAAAAACCGGCGTCACCGGCGGCATTTCGACCAAACGATAGGGAACCTCCGCGGCCAGCGTTGGAGGTTCCCCGAACCCAGCGCGCAGTGCTTCCTCATTTCTCCTTTCGATAAAGACAAACTCATGAGCAACGAAAACCGTCGTTTCAACGTCGCGGTCGTGGGCGCCACCGGCGCTGTCGGCGAGACCATGCTGAGCATCCTGGCCGAGCGCAACTTCCCGGTCGCCACCCTGTACGCACTGGCGTCGGCGCGCTCGGCCGGCGGGCAGGTGGAGTTCAATGGCGGCAAGGTCGATGTGCTGGACCTGGCCGAGTTCGAGCCCGCCGGCGTGGATATCGCGCTGTTCTCTGCAGGTGGCAGCGTGTCCAAGGAATACGGCCCCAAGTTCGCCGCTGCCGGCGCGGTGGTGATCGATAACTCGTCGGCGTTCCGCTACGACGACGACGTGCCGCTGGTGGTCTCCGAGGTCAACCCGGAAGCGCTCAAGCAGCGCCCGCGCGGCATCGTCGCCAATCCCAATTGCTCGACCATGCAGATGCTGGTGGCACTGGGCCCGATCCACCGCACCTACGGCATCGAGCGCATCAATGTGGCGACCTACCAGTCGGTCTCCGGCGGCGGGCGCTCGGCGATGGAAGAACTGGGCAAGCAGACTAGCGAGCTGCTGAGCTTCCAGGACATCGACCCGCAGCGGTTCCCGGTGCAGATCGCCTTCAACCTGATTCCGCACATCGACGACTTCCAGGACAACGGCTACACCAAGGAAGAGATGAAGCTGGTCTGGGAAACCCGCAAGATCCTCGGCGACGACAGCATCCAGGTGAACCCCACCGCGGTGCGCGTGCCGGTGTTCTATGGCCACTCCGAAGCCGTGGCAATCGAAACCCGCGACAAGATCACCGTGGAAGCGGCGCGCGCGCTGCTGGCAGCATCGCCGGGCGTGGAAGTGGTGGACGAGCGCGCGCCCGGCGGCTACCCGACGCCGGTCACGCACGCCTCGGGCAAGGACGCGGTGTTCGTCGGTCGCATCCGCGAAGACTTTTCGCACCCGCGTGGCCTGAACCTGTGGATCGTCTCCGACAACATCCGCAAGGGCGCCGCGCTCAACGCCGTGCAGTTGGCCGAACTGGTCGCACAGGAAGGCTGAGGGTCGCGATAAAAGCGACCGCGCAGCCGCTATGCGGGCGTGGCCGGTGCAGGCATCACCCGGCCACAGCGGTGCCGAGCGCGCCGTCCGCACCCGCATGACGACCGGTCGAGACGTGTTGTTGGCGTTCTGGACCGCCGTGCACGTGCTGGAGCGTTCCGGCGCGCGACGATGCTTTCCAAAGAGGCTCACCGCGCGCAAGCGCTCCGGCAGGGTGCAGGTCGGCGCGTGGAAGGTCGGCTCGATTCTCAACCAAAGTTCAACCTGCAGGCGCGCTGCCCATCGCGCGCCTGCAGACATACGCACGTGCGCGTGTCGCCTCGCACCACGCAAACTGCCGACAAGCCGTTGCACGCTCGATGCCTCGCGCAGTGTCATCGCCCATTAGCGCGTGCCGGTTTGCATTGGCCACGCATGCATGCCGCACTGCGGCAGTGTCGCCGTCGCAGCGCTCTGCGTCACGGTACCGACTTTTTCGCTCATCCAGCGGCTATATTGATGCCCATGAAACATAGGGGCGGGGGCGCGATGCGTCCGATACAAGGCATAGGTGCGTTGCTGCTGATGGCCTGCAGCGGCGCTGCAATGGCGTTGGGACTGGGCGATATCCGGGTGCTGTCCAAGCCCGGGCAACCGCTGGTGGCCGAGATTCCGGTCATCTCCAACGAGCCGGGCGAACTCGACAGCGCGCGTGTGGCACTGGCATCGGCCACTACGTTTGCGCGCGTCGGCCTGGAGCGTCCGCAAGGGCTGGTCAGCAATCTGCAGTTCCAGTTCGCGCAGGACGCGCGCGGGCGTGCGGTGATCCGCGTGACCAGCAGCCAGGCGGTGGACCAGCCGGCGATCAACTTCCTGATCGAAGTGGAGTGGGGCCAGGGCCGGCTGGTGCGCGAGTATTCCGCCTTGGTCGATGCGCCCAACACCGCGGCCGCGATTGCCGAGCCGGCCATCGAAGCGCCGCGTGCCGGTTCCAGCAATGCGATTGCACGCGAGCCGGCGCCGGTCGCCGACCGCGCCGCGCAAGACAACGCCAGGACCGAAGCCGCCGCGCGTGCAACTGCCAGTGCATCTGCTGCGGCTGCCACGCAGGCCGGCGATGCGTTGCCGGCCGTGCGCGCGGGCCAGACCTTGTCGGAGATCGCCGCGGGGGTGGCGCGTTCCAGCGGGCATTCGCTGGACCAGACCATGCTGGCGTTGCTGCGCACCAACCCGGACGCCTTCATCAACGGCAACATCAACCGCCTGAAGCAGGGCGCGGTGCTGCGCACGCCGCAGGAAGATGCGCTTGCCCAGGTCGGTGCGGTCGAAGCGGCGGTCATGGTGCGCGAGCAGGCCGCCCAGTGGCGGCAGGCGCGATCGGCGGTGCCGCAACCGGCCGAGGCCGGCGCTGCCGCTGCCGCAACGCCGCCGGCCGCCACGCCTGCCGCAGCGGCCAGCAACGGCGCGCGGCTCGAAATCGCCCCCGCAGCGGCGAGTCAGACCAACAAGGCCGGCGTTACGTCCGGCACCAGTGCCGAAGGCGAGGGCGAGATGGCGGCCAATCAACAGTTGCAGCAGGCCAAGGAAGACATCGCCACCCGCGATGCGGAGTTGCAGGACCTGCGGAGCCGCGTGGCGGATCTGGAAAAGCTCAAGCAGCAACAGCAAGCGCTGATCGCCATGAAGGACAGCGATCTGGCGGCCGCACAGAAGCGCCTGTCGGAAACCCCTGCGGCCGCACAACAGGGGGGCGGTTTTCCGCTGTGGTTGATCGGCGGGCTGGTGTTGATCGTCGCCGCCTTTGTGGCGTGGCTGGCCGCGCGCCGGCGCAAGCCCTCACCGCTGCCGCCGTTGCCGCGTCGGCAGTTCGACTTCGTCCTGCCTGGCGCGCCGGTGCAGGCCGCCGAACCGCAAGAGGCGACGCAAACCGCCGAGCCCAGCGAGCGCGATGCGGTGCACGAGACCGAATTCGAGCAGGCCGATCGGCGCGACGAAGAGCGCGCCCAGGACGCGCACCAACCGTTGTCGGACGTGCTGCGTCGCGAGCCGCTGCCGTCTGAACCGGCTGCTGCGCCCACGGCGGTCAATAGCGACGATTGGCGTGCGCTGCGTGCCACGCCGCCGGTGGCGGCAACGCCGGCGCCGCATACCACGCCCGTCGACGAGGCGCAGGCTCCGCCGCACCTGGCGTCCGAGGCCGTGGAGACGAGCCACGCAGACGTCGCGCCTACGATCCGCGATGTCCCGTCTGCGGTGTCCCCTGTCGCGGTGGCCACGCAAGACAGCCTGGATTTCGAGCGTTCGCCTGCGACACCGGGTACCGCGCCCAGCCCGTCGGCCAGCAGCCGGGACGTCGCCTCGGCCGGGCGCGATCGCCTGGAACTGGCAGCGGCCTACCTGGACCTGGGCGACAAGGACACCGCGCGCGGCCTGCTGCTGGAAGTTGCCGCCACCGGCGACGACGCCACCCGCGCCGAAGCCGCCGAACTGCTGGAACGCCTGGCATGAGCCCGGCGATCGATCGCCTCCCGGCGCTGGAAAGTGACGCACGCGAGCGCCGGATCGACTATGTGGAGTTCGCATCCATCGATCCGGACGCCAGCCGTGCGTTCTTCGAAGCGGTGTTCGGTTGGCAATTCCAGGCCTACGGCCCGGACTATCTGGCCTTCAACGATGGCCGCCTGGACGGCGGCTTCTACCGTGCAGCCGCGCCAGCGCCGGACGAGGGTGGACCATTGGTTGTGCTGTATGCCGACGCGTTGGCCCCGGTGATCGAGCGCGTGCGTGGCGCAGGCGGGGTGATCGTCAAGCCGGTCTTCGGCTTTCCGGGCGGCAGCCGGTTTCATTTCCGCGAGCCCGGCGGCACCACGTTGGCCGTGTGGTCCGAGCGCAGCGTCGCGTCCGGCGACTGACCACGCGCTTGCGTGCCGGCCGCGCGCGCGTCGCAGCGGCTCGGCACACACCAGGCAATGCGGCTCGTACACTTCACCTTCTTTGCAGCGGCGGGGCTGTGCTGGCAATCGCCGGCGATGGCGGCAGCATGACCGGACGCAGATTTCATCGATTCACTCATAGGGCAGGTACCGATGCGTTACGCGCTGGGCGTGGAATACGACGGCAGCGAGTTCCAGGGCTGGCAGCAGTTGGGCGAGCATGGCGGGCCGAGCGTGCAGGCCAGCCTGCAGGCAGCTTTGTCGTCGGTCGCCGATGCCCCTGTGCAGGTGGTCTGCGCAGGCCGCACCGATGCCGGCGTGCACGGCGAATGCCAGGTGGTGCATTTCGACAGCGATGCGCGCCGCGAGCCGCGTGGCTGGATGCTGGGCACCACTGCGCGCCTGCCGCCGTCGATCGCCGTGCGCTGGTGCGTACCGGCCGCCGATGACTTCCACGCGCGCTTTTCCGCGCGCGCGCGTCGTTACCGCTATCGCCTGCTCAATCGGCAGATTCGCCCGGCCCTGTATCGGCAGACCCTGAGCTGGGAGCGTCGCCCGCTCGATGCCGATGCCATGCATGGCGCAGCGCAGGCGTTATTGGGCGAGAACGATTTCAGCGCGTTCCGCAGCGTGCAATGTCAGGCCTTGCACGCGCGCCGTCACCTGCAGGCCATCCATGTGCAGCGTATCGGCGAGGTGGTGGAGGTGCAGGTCCAGGCCAATGCATTCCTTCATCACATGGTGCGGAATATTGTGGGTTCGCTGATTTTGGTCGGTACCGGCGAACAGCCGGCCGACTGGATCGCGACGTTGCTCGCCGGCCGCGACCGCACTGTGGCCGGCCCGACAGCGCCGCCACAAGGTCTGGTATTTATCGGACCTCTGTATCCTGCAGAGTGGCATCTGCCTGCTGAGGTGACCCAATGAATCGATCGCTGTACCGCACCCGTATCAAGTTTTGTGGCATGACCCGCGCCGGCGATATCCGGCTGGCCGGCGAACTGGGTGTGGACGCGGTAGGTTTCATCTTTGCGCATGGCAGCCCGCGGCGCGTGGCGCCGGCCGAGGCGCGCGCGATGCGCCAGGCCACCGCGCCGATGGTCGATGTGGTGGCATTGTTTCGCAACAATTCGAAAGAAGAAGTGCGCGAAGTGGTGCGCACCGTGCGTCCGACCCTGTTGCAGTTCCATGGCGAGGAAGACGACGCGTTCTGCCGTAGCTTCAACCTGCCGTATCTCAAGGCGGTGCCGATGGGCAGCAGCGGCGTGAATGGCGAAGACGCCAACGCGCGCACGCTGCAACTGTCCTATCCCAATACCGCGGGTTTTCTGTTCGACAGCCATGCGCCCGGCGCTGGCGGCGGCACCGGCAAGACCTTCGACTGGTCGCGCTTGCCCACCGGCTTGCATCGTCCGTTCCTGTTGGCCGGTGGCATCAACGCCGACAACGTGTTCGACGCCATCGTGGCCACGTTGCCCTGGGGCGTGGATGTTTCCAGTGGCGTGGAGTTGGCGCCTGGCATCAAGGACGGCCACAAGATGCGCAAGTTCGTCGAGGAAGTACGGCGGGCGGATTGTCACGAGATGTCGTGAAGGTGGGGGTGGGGATTCGGGATTCGCAGCAGCGGCTACGCCAAGGCGTCTGAGCGCTGCTTGTTGCGCGCAGCGCCGCTGCGTCTGGGTCCACTGGGCAGTCGCTTCCTCCCTGCGTGTGTTCGCAATCCCCTGCTATTGGTGATGTGGCCATGTGGCGATCGCGCGCGATGGTGGCTCAGTTCTTCGCCACATTCATGGTCGAAGAGGTGTGCTGGTCTGTCGCCAGTGTTCTACCCAGCCAGCCGGCCAACCGTTCGATGCGTGGATCGGGGTTGCGCTTGGCGGCGCACAATACCCAGCGGCCATGCGTGGCGGCGAATCCCCACGGCGCCAGCAGGCGCCCGGCTGCCAGGTCCGCGGCGACCAACGGCTGCGGCGCAATCGCGATCCCCAGGCCAGCGGCAGCGGCTTCCAGCAGATACACCAGGTGCTCGAATTCGGTGCCGAAGCGCAGCGCCTCAGGTGCCAGCCCGTGCGCCTGTGCCCATTCCGGCCAAGCCTGCGGGCGCGAGCGGGTGTGCAGCAGCGCGTGATCGCCGAGCACGGCCGGGTCGCTCCCCTCGATCTGCAAGGTCGATGCAAGCTGCGGACTCAGCACCGGCCCAATCCACTCCACGCCCAGCGCGTGCACCTGCCATTCGCCCGGCCAGGGTGGGGTGTCCAGCAGCAGGGCGGCATCCAGACCGTCCAGGTCCGGTCCAGGCGGCTGTTCGCTGGCCGACAGATGCAGGCGCACGTCCGGCAGCTCTTGCTGCAGCAGTCCCAGGCGCGGAATCACCCAGCGCGCCAACAAGCTGCCCGAACATCCCAGCACCAGCGGCGCTCCGGCGGCCGGGCGTTGTAATGCCGCCCAGGCCTGACCAATCACGCCAAAGCCTTCGCCGGTGGCATTGCGAAGCCGAACCCCTGCAGCGGTCAGCATCAGGCCGCGGCCCTGGCGCGCAAACAGCGCGGTGCCCAATGCCTGTTCCAGCGAACGCACATGCCGGCTGACGGCGCCATGAGTGACGTGCAGTTCCTGGGCAGCACGGCTGACGCTCTGCAAGCGCGCGGCAGCTTCGAACGCGCGCAGCGCCGCCAACGGGGGAAGCGAAGCATTCATATGTGATTCCAGGTCACAGGTTGCAGCAATCTTATCGATTTATCCCATGCCGCGGCTGCGCTAGAGTGATGCCTCTCGTATGACGCATTGCTGCAGAGGATTTCCATGTCGGCCCAGCCCATCAGTGACTTTTACGCCTATCCGGATGCTGCCGGCCACTTCGGCAAGTTCGGTGGCCGTTTCGTCGCCGAAACCTTGATCGGCCCGTTGCAGGAACTGTCCGTCGCCTACGATCAGGCGCGGCAAGATCCGAGTTTCATCGCCGAATACGACAAGGACCTCAAGCATTACGTCGGCCGGCCCAGCCCGATCTACCACGCCGAACGGCTCAGCCGTGAAGTGGGTGGGGCGCAGATCCTGCTCAAGCGCGAAGACCTCAACCATACCGGCGCGCACAAGATCAACAACACCATCGGCCAGGCCCTGCTGGCCAGCCGCATGGGCAAGACCCGCATCATCGCCGAGACCGGCGCCGGCCAGCACGGCGTCGCCAGTGCCACCGTGGCGGCACGCCTGGGCCTGGAATGCGTGGTCTACATGGGCGCCACCGATATCGAGCGGCAGAAGATCAACGTCTACCGCATGAAGTTGCTCGGCGCCACGGTGATCCCGGTGACCTCCGGCTCGGCCACGCTCAAGGACGCGCTCAACGAAGCCATGCGCGACTGGGTGACCAACGTGCGCGACACCTTCTACATCATCGGCACCGTGGCTGGCCCGGACCCATACCCGCGCATGGTGCGCGACTTCAACGCCATTGTCGGCCGCGAGGCGCGCGAACAGATGTTGCAGGACTATGGCCGGCTGCCGGATGCGATCAGTGCCTGCGTGGGCGGCGGCAGCAACGCGATCGGTTTGTTCCATGCCTTCCTCAATGATCCGGGCGTCAAGATCTATGGCGCCGAAGCGGCCGGCGATGGCATCGCCACCGGCCGCCATGCCGCCTCCATCGCCGCCGGGCGCCCGGGCGTGCTGCACGGCAATCGCACCTATGTGATCTGCGACGACGACGGCCAGATCACCGAGACCCATTCGATTTCCGCTGGCCTGGATTACCCCGGTGTGGGCCCGGAGCATTCGTTTCTCTCGGACAGCGGTCGCGCGGTGTATCAGGGCATCACCGACGACGAGGCGATGGCCGCCTTCCATCTGCTGGCGCATACCGAAGGCATTCTTGCCGCGCTCGAGTCCAGCCATGCGGTGGCGCAGTCGATCAAGCTTGCGCGCGAGCTGCCCAGGGATGCCTTGGTGCTCTGCAATCTGTCGGGGCGTGGCGATAAGGATGTGCACACCATCGCGGCGCGCGAGGGGATCGCTCTTTAGGAGTGGCGGCGGCGACTTCTCTACCCGGATGCAGGGACGCGGCGATGATCGAAGGAATGCTCCAGTTGGTGGCCGAGGTGCTATTGCAGGCCTTGGCCGAGCTGCTGATCGAACTTGGCCTGCACTCTGTCGCCGAGTCGTTCGAGCGCAGGCCCTCGCCAGGACTGGCGGCAGTCGGCTACGCCATCGTGGGTGCGTTACTTGGCGGTGTCAGTCTCTGGCTGCTGCCGCAGCACCTCACTGCGACCTTTGGCGCGCGACTGGCAGCGCTAGTGATCGCGCCGCTGGTCGCTGGTGGCTTGATGGCCGCGCTTGGTGCGTGGCGTGCGCGCCGTGGCGACCCGGTGTTCCGCATCGATCGATTTTCCTACGGCTACCTGTTTGCGCTGTGCTTTGCGCTGATGCGGTATTTCTTTGCCGCCTGAGGTCAGATGGCGGCCGGCTTTCCTCCCTTGTTCGAGTGATTTCATGCGTCGTATCGATTCCTGCTTCGCCGAGCTGCGTGCCAATGGGCGCAAGGCACTGATCCCTTTCATCACCGCCGGCGACCCATCGTTGGAAGCCACCGTGCCGGTGATGCACGCGCTGGTGCGCGCCGGTGCCGATGTGATCGAGCTGGGTGTGCCGTTCTCCGACCCGATGGCCGACGGCCCCACCATCCAGCGCAGCTCCGAGCGCGCGCTGGCTCGTGGCGCTGGCCTGGCGTATGTGCTGGAAGCGGTGCACGAGTTCCGCCGCGAAGATGCCACCACCCCGGTGGTGTTGATGGGCTACCTCAACCCGATCGAGATCCATGGCACGCGACGCTTCGCCGAGGCCGCGGTCGCCGCGGGCGTGGATGGCGTGCTGCTGGTCGACCTGCCGCCGGAAGAAGCCGGCGAGACGCGCACCATCTTCACCGAGGTCGGCTTGGCGCTGATCGCACTGGCCTCGCCCACCACCAGCGAGCAGCGCCTGGATATGTTGTGCAGCACCGCGCAGGGCTATCTGTACTACGTCAGCTTTGCCGGCGTCACCGGCGCCTCCAATCTGCTCGACACCCACGCCGCCAGCGACCGCCTGCGCCAGCTGCGTCGGCGTGCCGGCGCGCCCGTGGTGGCCGGCTTCGGCATCAAGGATGCGGCCAGCGCCGCTGCCATGGCCGTGGATGCCGACGGCGTGGTGGTGGGCAGTGCCCTGGTCGCTGCTTTGGCGGAAGTGAGCGACGTGCGTAGCGCCCGTGAACGCGCAGAAGCGTTCCTGGCCCCCTTGCGCCAGGCGCTCGACCAGGGATGAGAACCGAGCGTCTCTCCCAACGCTAGAGGTATGGGGCGAAGGGGCGGGCGCAGGCGTAGCCAGTGCCTGCGCCGCATCGCGCCACGGCAGCCGCCGCGATCCATTCGCGGCCATCGCTTGCAGGGACATACCGCCGCCCAAGCCCGGAGTCTCTGCGCCAGACCCCGCATTCATGACACCGGCTACCTTGGCATTCCCACGGCGCGTTAGACTGTCGCCCCTCTGCGGCCCGCCAGGCCGCCCTGCATGGATTGTCATACACGCATGAGCTGGCTCAGCAAATTGATGCCCTCCGGCATCCGCACCGAAAACACCCCGGCCAAGAAGCGCAGCGTCCCCGAGGGCCTGTGGGAAAAGTGCAGCAATTGCGGGAGTGCGCTGTACGGCCCGGAACTCGAAGAAAACCTCGAGGTGTGCCCGAAATGCGATCACCACATGGCGATCCGCGCCCGCGCGCGCCTGAATTCGCTGTTCGACCCGGATACCGCGACCACTGAAATCGCCGCTCAACTCGGGCCGGTCGACGCGCTCAAGTTCAAGGACCAGAAGCGCTACGGCGAGCGCATCAAGGCCAGCCAGAAGGCCAGCGGCGAATACGACGCGCTGATCGCCATGCGCGGCACCCTCAAGGGCAATCCGCTGGTCGCCGCTGCGTTCGATTTCGCCTTCATGGGCGGCTCGATGGGGTCGGTGGTCGGCGAGCGCTTTGCGCGTGCGGCAGAAGTGGCGCTGGAAGTCGGCTGCCCGTTCGTGTGCTTTTCCGCCAGTGGCGGCGCACGCATGCAGGAAGGCCTGTTCTCGCTGATGCAGATGGCCAAGACCTCGGCCGCGCTCGGCCGCCTGCGCGAAGCCGGCCTGCCGTATATCTCGGTGCTCACCCATCCCACCACCGGTGGCGTGTCGGCCTCGTTCGCGATGCTCGGCGATATCAACATCGCCGAGCCGCATGCGCTGATCGGCTTTGCCGGCCCGCGCGTGATCGAACAGACCGTGCGCGAAACGCTGCCCGAAGGGTTCCAGCGCTCGGAGTTCCTGCTCGACCACGGCGCCATCGACCAGATCTGCGACCGCCGCCAGATGCGCGACCGCATCGCCGAGCTCACCGCGATGATGATGCGTCAGCCGCATCCGCAAGACGCCGACGCCGCATGAGCGCACGCAAGTATTTCGGCACCGACGGCATCCGCGGTCGGGTCGGGCAGGGCGTGATCTCGGCCGACTTCGTGTTGCGCCTGGGCAATGCGCTCGGCCGTGTACTGACCCAGGGCCGCAGCAAGCGGCCGCTGGTGCTGATCGGCAAGGACACCCGCATTTCCGGCTACATGTTCGAAGCGGCGCTGGAAGCTGGCCTGGTTGCCGCCGGGGCCGACGTGCAACTGATCGGGCCGATGCCGACCCCGGCCATCGCCTTCTTGACCAGCACGCTGCGCGCAGACGCGGGAGTGGTGATCAGCGCCTCGCACAATCCGCATTACGACAACGGCATCAAGTTCTTCTCCGCCGAAGGCGAGAAGCTCGACGACGCCACCGAAGCGGCGATCGAAGCGGCGTTGGACGAGCCATTCCACACGGTGGAATCGGAGCGGTTGGGCAAGGCCATCCGCACGCGTGACGCCATCGGCCGCTATATCGAATTCTGCAAGGCAAGCGTGGCGCGTGGTTTCACCCTGCACGGGCTGAAGATGGTGCTGGATTGCGCGCATGGCGCCACCTATCACATCGCACCCATGCTGTTCCGCGAGCTGGGTGCCGAGGTGGTGGTCATCGGCGCCGCGCCGGATGGGCTTAACATCAACGCCGGCGTGGGCTCGACCCATATCGATAATCTCGCCGCCAAGGTGCGCGAGTGCGGTGTGCACCTGGGTATCGCCTTCGACGGCGACGGCGACCGCGTGCTGATGGCCGATGACCAGGGCAACCCGGTCGATGGCGACGATCTGCTGTACGTGCTCGCGCGCTCGTGGCAGGCCAGCGGCCGGCTGACGGGTACCGTGGTCGGCACCTTGATGACCAATTACGGTCTGGAACAGGCATTGGCCGCGCTGCACATCCCGTTCCAGCGCGCCAAGGTCGGGGACCGCTACGTGCATCAGGCCCTGGTCGAAGGCGGCGGCACGCTGGGCGGCGAAACGTCCGGCCATCTGCTGTGCCTGGACCGTGCCAGCACCGGCGATGGCATCGTCAGTGCGCTGCAGGTGCTCGAAGCGCTGGGTCGCGATGGGCAGAGCCTGCGCGACGCGCTGACGAGCCTAAGCAAGGTGCCGCAGAAGACCGTCAACGTGCGCCTGGATGGTGGCGCCGCCAAGGCCGTTGTGGAAGCGGCCAACGTGCAACAGGCGCTGCAACAGGCGCAGGCCGCCGTACGAGGCCGTGGCCGCGCGTTCCTGCGCCCGTCGGGCACCGAGCCGGTGGTGCGGGTGACCGTGGAAGCCGACGACGCCGGCCTGATGCAGGACACGCTCGACCGGCTCTCGGGTGCAGTGCGTGACGCGGCGTGAGTCGATCGTCATTGGCATCTGCGTGGTCATCGCCAAGGCCGCGACGTTTTACCTGTTGTATCGCCTGCTGATCTGACCCGCAGGTTTCTCTCGACCTTTTCGACCTTGACTGCAGACATCCGTATGAGCGCGCGCATTCCCACGCTGGACATCACCCGTTTCGACACCGATCGCGACGCCTTCGTCGCCGAGCTCGGAGCGGCTTATCGGCAGTGGGGCTTTGCCGGCATCCGCAATCACGGCATCGCCCAGGCCGACATCGACGCCGCCTACGAAGTGTTCAAGGCGTTCTTCGCGCTGCCGGAAGCGACCAAGCGCCGTTATCACGTGGAAGGCAGCGGCGGCGCGCGCGGCTACACCGCGTTCGGCGTGGAAACCGCCAAGGATTCCAAGCACTTCGATCTCAAGGAGTTCTGGCACATCGGCCGCGAGATTCCGGACGATTCACCGTACCGCGCAGTGATGCCGCCGAACCTGTGGCCCAGCGAAGTGGCTGGTTTCCGCGAGCGCGGCTACCAGCTGTACCAGCAACTGGATCAACTGGGTTCGCGCGTGCTGTCGGCGCTGGCGCTGCATATCGGCCTGCCGCAGGACTACTTCGTCGACAAGACCAACAACGGCAATTCGATCCTGCGGCCGATCCATTACCCGCCGATCACCAGCGACGACATCCCCAACGTGCGTGCCGGCGCGCATGGCGACATCAATTTCATCACCTTGCTGGTGGGTGCCAGTGCCGCCGGCCTGGAAGTGCGTTCCCACGAGGGCGAGTGGGTGCCGTTCACGGCCGACGCCGACACCATCGTGGTCAACATCGGCGACATGCTGCAGCGCCTGACCAACCATGTATATCCGTCCACCATCCACCGCGTGGTCAATCCACCGGGAGAGCAGGCGCGCCAACCGCGCTATTCGGTGCCGTTCTTCCTGCACCCCAATCCGGATTTCCTCATCGACGTGCTGCCCTCGTGCATCAGCGCGGACAATCCCAGCCGTTATCCGGAGCCGATCACGGCGCATGGCTTCCTGGAAGAGCGTCTGCGTGAAATCAAGCTGAAGTAATCCGGCGCGTCGGGACGCGTTGCGCGGCGCCAATAGCCGCGCCCGCAACACGACCGGTGACCGGCGCCGCATTTTTGTTCATAAAATTCCGCACGCGCCTGGTTAAAGCTTGCGTTCACTCGGGCCGATAACCGAGGCTAATCGCTAGCGCGACGTCGGACTCGCCTGGCGCCCGCTGCCGATTGCACAGGGCTGGGGGCGTGCGCATGCGATGGATCAAATGGCTGGGTATCGTGTCGGTGCTGGCGGCCTGTGCCGCCGCAGGATCGGTGTCGGCGACAGCGGTCAATGTGACCGTCGCCGATGCAGGCGGCGTGCTGGTCGATGCGGTCGTGAGCCTGGAGCCGGCGCGGCCTGCTCCGCCGACCGCGACCAGGACCGCGGAAATGGATCAGGTCAATTCGCAGTTCGTGCCTGCCGTGCTGGCAGTGCGCACCGGTACCCTGGTGCGCTTTCCGAATAACGATCAGATTCGCCATCAGGTGTATTCGTTCTCTCCGGCCAAGCGCTTCGAGCTGCCGCTGTTTCAAGGTACCACCGCGACGCCGGTGCGTTTCGATCAGGCGGGCGTGGTCACCATCGGCTGCAATATCCACGATTGGATGCTGGGGTACATCGTGGTGCTGGAGACCCCGTATTTCGGCAAGACCGGCAGCGATGGTCGCGCCCAGCTTGAGGCGCCTGCGGGCAGTTACACGCTGCGGGTCTGGCACCCGCGCATCAAGGGCGCTGCCAGCAGCGAGCCGTTGGTGATCGCGCGCGAGCCAGTGCAGCGCCGCGTGACCCTGCAGACCACCGGCGCCGAGCCGGCCGCGGCGCCACCGGATGCGCGCGTGCGCGCGCTGCAGGACAAGTTCCGTAACGCCGACCCGAAGAAGCCGCGCCCATGAGGTCGATGCGTCTGCATACCCGCATCGCGGCCTTGCTCGTGCTGGTCGTGCTTGCCACGCAGGCGCTGACATTCCTTGCCGTGCAGGTGGCGACCGAGCGCAGCGTCAAGGCGCAGCTTGGCGAAGAGCTGGAGATCGGGCAGCGCGTCTGGCAACGCATCAACATGCGCCGCGACGAACAGCTGCTGCAGTCGGCGTCGGTGCTGGCCGACGATTTCGGGTTTCGTGCGGCCGTGGCCAGTGGCGACGTGCCGACCATGCAATCGGCCCTGCGCAATCACGCCGCGCGCATGTCGGCGCAAACCGCGCTGTTGCTGTCGCCCGATGGCGAATTCCTGACCGGCCTGGCCGACGTACCGCAGGCCGAACAATTGCGTGCGGTGCAGGCCTTGCTGCAACAAGCGCAGCGCGATGGACGCGCGGTCGGTGTGGTGGCGCTGAATCAGCACATCGTGCGGTTGGCAGTGGTGCAGGTGCTGGCGCCGAACCGGGTCGGCTGGATTGGGATCGGCAACGAATCCGGCGATGGCCTGGCGCAGGATTTCCGCACCACCACCGGGCTGGATGCGACCTTCTTCACCGATGGTCCACCGGTGCGCGTGCTGGCCTCCACCCTGGAGCCCTCGGCGCGCGCCCAATTCGCGCAGCAACTGCCCCTGGCAGCGAAGGTGCAGGCTGCATCGATCCCGCTGACGCTGGACCAGTCGCGCTATCTGGTCAGGCTGCAATCGATCCAGGGCGACAGCCAGGTGCGGGTGGCGTTGCAGGCATCGCTGGATCGTGCCATGGCGCCGTACCGCAGCCTCAAGCTGCGTATCCTGCTGCTGGCAGGCTTGGCCACGGTCGCGGCATTGGGCGTGGCGATTGTTCTTGCGCGCAGCGTGAGCAAGCCGGTTGCCCAACTGGTCCAGGCCGCACGGCGCATTCAGCGCGGCGATTACCGCACCGCCGTGCAGGTGCCGCCGGGCCGCGAACTCGCCGAACTGGCCGACAGTTTCGGGCGCATGCAGCACCAGATCGCCAGCCGCGAACAGCACATCCTGCATCAGGCCCGCCACGACGCCTTGACCGGGTTGCCTAACCGCATCTGGTTGCTGGAGCGCCTGAAGGACGTGGTGGATCAGACCGTCGCATCCGGTGGCACCGCCGCGGTGCTGATCCTGGATCTGGAACGCTTCAAGGAACTCAACGACAGCCTGGGCCACGACTTCGCCGACCAGGTGCTGGTGGAAGCCGGGCGCCGGCTCGTCGATGTCGTGCAAGAGCCCAATCTGGTGGGCCGGCTGGGGAGCGATGAATTCATGGTGGTGGTGGCGCAAGCGGATGCGGCCAGCGTGCAGCAGGATGCGCAGCGCCTGCTGCTGCAGTTGCGCCGCCCGCTGGTGTTGCCGCAGGCGCGCATCCAGCTCGAAGCCAGCATCGGCATCGTCTTGATTCCCGAGCACGGCGCCGATCCGGACACCTTGTTGCGCCGGGCCGACATCGCACGGCGGCAAGTCGGTACGACAGCCACCTTCGGCGCCAGCGTCTACCGCATGGGCCAGGACGAACAGCATCTGCGGCGTTTGCGCCTCACCGGCGATCTGCGTCAGGCCATCGGCGCCAATGAACTCACCTTGCGCTTCCAGCCCAAGATCTGTCTGCGCACCGATCATGTCGAACAGGTCGAAGTGCTGGTGCGCTGGCATCATCCGGTGCTCGGGCCGATCGGTCCGGACGAATTCATCCCGCTTGCCGAACACTCCGGCGTGATCCATCCGCTCACCCGCTTCGTGCTGGACCAAGCGCTGCGCTGCCAGGCGCAATGGCGCAAGCAGGGGCTGCAGCTGGGCATGGCCATCAATCTGTCAGCACTGGATCTGTCCGATCCCGGTTTGCCCGACTTCGTGCGCGGCTGCCTGGAGCATCACGCCGTGCCAGCGCAGTCGGTCACACTGGAATTGACCGAAAGCGCCTTGATGCGCGATGTCGAATTCGCGCTGCACATGCTGCATCAGTTGCGCAGTGTCGGAGTGCGCCTGTCCATCGACGATTTCGGCACCGGCTATTCCTCGTTGGCACAACTCAAGCGCATGCCGGTGGACGAATTGAAGATCGACAAGAGTTTCGTCATGCAGTTGGCCGACGGCACCGACGATGCCTTCATCGTCCGCAGCACGATCGATCTGGGGCATAACCTGGGGCTGAGCGTCATTGCCGAAGGCGTCGAAAACACCGCCGCCCTCGCGCTGCTGCGCGGCTACGGCTGCGACATGGTGCAGGGCTATCTGTATTCGCCACCGCTGGAAGAAGCGCCGCTGGTGGCCTGGTGCATGCGCCAACTCGGCATGACCACGCCAGCACATGCAGGTGTGCAGCGATGAGCGGGCATCTGCGTGTCGCGCTGCTTGCTGCTGCGGTGGCCGGGGTGTTCGCGCCGCTGCATGCCCTGGCCGGCGACGGGCGCCTGCTCGCCACCGGCGGCGTATCGATGATCGAAGGCAGTAGTGGCGGCGGCATCGTGCCGTGGGCCACCTTGTCTGGGTACGGCACGCGCGACGAGCTTGGCACCGTCGCGTTCGCAACCCACGTCGACAGCGGCGATTACCGTCTCGACGTGCAGGGCGCCGCGCTCACGGTCGGCAACCGGCTGGAGCTGTCGCTTGCCCGCCAGCGTCTGGATCTGGGCACTCTGCAGGACCAGCTCGGCTTGCCGTGGAATGCGCTTGGCCAGGACGTGTTCGGCGCCAAGGTGCGCTTGGCCGGCGATCTTGTGTACGGACATGCGCCGCAAGTCAGCTTGGGCGTGCAATACAAACGCCTGCGCAACGGCACCTTGCCATTGGCGATCGGTGCGCGCGACGACCACGGCACCGACATCTACCTCAGCGCGAGCCGCTTGTTGCTGCAGGGCGCCGCGGGATATCAGCTGCTGCTCAACGGCGCCTTGCGCGCTACCCGCGCCAACCAGGCCGGTTTGCTCGGCTTTGGCGGCGATCGCCGCAACAGCTATCGTCTGGTGCCCGAGGTCAGTGCTGCAGTGGTGCTGTCGCCGTCCTGGGCGGTGGGTGTGGAATATCGCGACAAACCCAATAACCTCGGTTTCGCGCGCGAGCAAGCGTGGGCGGATGCATTCGTCGCCTGGTTCCCCAATAAGCATGTTTCGTTGACCGCCGCCTGGGCCGATCTTGGCGATATCGCCACGCTTGCCGATCAGCGCGGCCCTTATCTCTCGTTGCAGGTGGCGTTCTGATGAACCGATGGCTGCGCTGGTCGTTGCTCTGCATGCTGGGCCTGACGAGCGCCTGCGCCAGCACGCAGTCGCGGCAGACGCTGTACGACGAACTTGGCGGGCAGGCCGGCATCGAAGCACTGGTGGAAACCATGCTCTCGCGCATCGCCGACGACCCACGCATCGTCGATAAATTCGCGCGCGTCAATATCGTCATGCTCAACGAGCGCCTGGTGCAGAAGTTCTGCCATGTCGCCGACGGCCCATGCCCTGATACGGCCAAGTCGATGCAGCAGGCGCACGCGCACCTGGCCATCCGCGAAGGCGACTTCAATGCCCTGGTCGAGGATCTGAACTGGGCCATGGATCAGCGCAAGATTCCGCGCCGCACGCAAAACCGCCTGCTGGCGCGCCTGGCGGCCATGCACGGCGAGATCGTCAATCACTGAAGCCAGCGGGTGGCGTTAGCGCTGGCGTAGGGCGCGTGAGCTGATGTCGATTTGGACGGGCATGCGCTGCATCCAAATCACCGACGCTCGATACATGCGCTTGCGTGGTCATCGCAAGCCCTGCGGTCGCCCAGGTTGAAGTCACGCACGAAGCGCTGCCGAGCACGGGCGATCGCTCCTGCATACGCAGTCTGCCGGCGCGTCAATCCAGCGGACGCACCCGCTGCGATCCGCGCGCCATCAGGCGCAGTGCGAGCGCATGCGGCATCACGCGCAAGGCCGCATTGACCAGGCGATAGCGCCAGCCCGGCACGGCCAGCACCTGGCCGCGTTCCAGTGCGGCGATTCCATATTCGGCCACTGCATCGGCCTGCAGCCAGGCCCAGGCGGGCAGGGTGGACATCGCCTCGCGGGTGCCGGTCACGTCGTGGAATTCGGACCAGGCAAAGCCCGGGCACAGCGCGCACACCTTGAGCGCGCAATCGGCGTTTTCCAGCGCCAGCGATTCGCTGAAGCGCAGCATGAAGCTCTTGCTGGCCGCATAGAGGGTCTGCCCATCGGCGCTGGGCGTCAGTGCGGCGAACGAGGCCACGTTGAGAATGCGGCCCTGGCCGCTGGCACGGATCATTGGCAGCAGTCGCCAGGTCAGCTCGCACACCGCGCCTACCATCACCTGCAGGAAGCGCGCATGCGTGGCCCAGTCGTTGTGCAGATAGCGGCCCGGCACGCCGTAACCGGCGTTGTTGACCAGTGTGCCCACGGTCCAGCCGTTGCGCTGGATCTGCGTTGCCAGCGCTTCGGCCGCGGCAGGGTCGGCCAGATCGGCCGGCAGCACTTCCACCCGAACCGTGCTGCGCAATTCCTCGGCCAATACCAGCAGCCGGTCCACCCGTCGTGCGGTCAGGATCAACGGCATGCCGCGCCTGACGTATGCGCGCGCAATCTCGCGGCCGATGCCGCTGGAGGCGCCGGTGATCAGGGCGAAGACAGGCGAAACGGACATGGCATGTTCCTGTAAGGGAAGCGGGAGGACATCTGGCGGACAGAAGTGTGCCGGTTGCCGACAGGCCTTGGGCTATTCTGTCGCCTGTCTTCAACTCAGGAACCTGCGCCTGATGCGTCGAAAGATCGTTGCCGGAAATTGGAAGCTGCATGGCAGCCGCGCCTTCGCCACCGAACTGGTGGCCAAGGTGGCCGCGCACATGCCCCTGGAGGGTGTCGAAGTCGTCATCCTGCCCCCACTGCCTTACCTGGGCGACCTGATCGAGGATTTCGAGGCCCATCACCTGTCGTTCGGAGCCCAGGACGTCAGCAGCAATGAGAAGGGCGCCTACACCGGCGAGGTATCGGCCTCGATGCTGGTCGATGTCGGTGCTGGCTACGGGCTGGTCGGCCACTCCGAGCGCCGCCAATACCATCAGGAGAGTAGCGAACTGGTAGCGCGCAAGTTCGCCGCCGCCCTCCATGCCGGGCTGATTCCGGTGCTGTGCGTGGGCGAATCGCTGGAACAGCGTGAAGCCGGTCAGACTGAGGCAATCCTACGTGCCCAGCTCGACCCGGTCCTGGCGCTGGTGGGCAGTGCCGGTTTTGCGGGCGCGGTGCTGGCCTACGAACCGATCTGGGCCATTGGCACCGGCCGCACCGCCACCCCGGAGCAGGCCCAGGCGGTGCACGCTTTTCTGCGTGGCGAAGTCGCGAAGGCGGATGCTAGAATCGCCGATTCGTTGCCCATCCTGTACGGGGGCAGTGTCAAGCCCGACAACGCCGGCGAGCTGTTCGCACAGCCTGACGTCGATGGCGGGCTGGTCGGAGGCGCATCACTGGTCGCCGAAGATTTCTTGGCCATCGCACGCGCGGCGGCCGCGTGCTAACCCATTAAGTTTTGTCCGGGGACGGATTTCGAAATGCTGATGTTGATCCTCAATGTGGTCTACGTGCTGGTCGCCCTGGCGATGATTGCGCTGATCCTGATGCAGCGTGGCGCAGGCGCTGCGGCTGGTTCCGGCTTCGGCGCCGGGGCGTCGGGCACCGTGTTTGGTTCGCAGGGTGCGTCGAACTTCCTGTCCAAGTCGACCAAGTGGCTGGCGGTGGTGTTCTTCAGCATCAGCCTGTTCATGGCGTGGTACGCCACGCACGGCGCACGTCCCACGGATCAGAACCTGGGTGTGATGTCGCAGTCGGCAACCCCGGCTCCTGCCGCCGCCGGCGAGCTCACCCAGCCGTTGCCGCAGGCTCCGGCCGCAGGTGCCGTGCCGACTGCTCCGTCGCAGCCGGCTCCGGCCGCCGCTCCGCCAGTCGCGCCTGCACAGTCCGCACCGGCGCAGCCAGCGCCTGCAGCAAGCGAAGAAAACGCTTCAGAACCAGCACAAAAACGCTGAAGCCGGTTACAATACGCTGCGCACTGGGATGCCCAGCGGCGCAACGTATGCCCAGGTGGCGGAATTGGTAGACGCACTACCTTGAGGTGGTAGCGACTTAGGTCGTAGGGGTTCGAGTCCCCTCTTGGGCACCATTGTTTGGCTGCAGTTCCTGCGCATCGCTTGTCGCGCGCGGGGTCTGCCTATACCCCATGCCGGCACGCGGCGCGTGCGGGCAGAGGCAAGAGAGAATCGCTGTGCTGGCCGAATATTTGCCGAGTCTGCTGTTTCTGATCGTCGCCACCGGTATCGGCATCGTGCTGATGTTGGTCGGTCGATTCCTCGGTCCGCGTAGCCCGGACCCGCGCAAGCTCTCGCCTTACGAGTGCGGCTTCGAGGCCTTCGAAGACGCGCGCATGAAGTTCGATGTGCGCTACTACCTGATCGCGATCCAGTTCATCGTGTTCGATCTGGAAATCATCTTCATCGTGCCGTGGACGCAGGTGTTCATGGAGATCGGCGCACGTTCGCTGGTCACCATGGGGCTGTTCGTCGGTATGTTGTTCCTCGGCTTTATCTACGTGTGGAAGAAGGGAGCGCTGGAATGGGAGTGATTCAGACCCTGGATAGTCTGATGACCAACCCGATGCCGGAAGGCCGGGTGGAAGACATCCTGCGCCCGGAAGGCGAAAACCCGTTGCTCGAAAAGGGCTACGTGACCACCAGCGTCGATGCGCTGCTGAACTGGGCACGCACCGGCTCGATGTGGCCGATGACCTTCGGCCTGGCGTGCTGCGCCGTCGAGATGATGCATGCGGGCGCCTCGCGCCTGGATCTGGACCGCTACGGCGTGGTGTTCCGCCCGTCGCCGCGCCAGTCCGACGTGATGATCGTGGCCGGCACCCTGGTCAACAAGATGGCCCCGGCGCTGCGCAAGGTCTATGACCAGATGCCGGATCCGAAGTGGGTCATCTCGATGGGCAGCTGCGCCAACGGCGGCGGCTACTATCACTATTCGTATTCGGTGGTGCGCGGTTGCGACCGCATCGTGCCGGTGGACATTTACGTCCCGGGCTGCCCGCCGACCGCCGAGGCGCTGGTCTACGGCATCTTGCAGCTGCAGAAGAAGATCTGGCGTACCCAGACGATCGCGCGCTGACACCCGTCTTCTTCTACCGAGAGCAGCCAAGCCCCCATGGCAGAGCAAGCATCCTCCTTCACTGACCGACTTGCGGCACGTTTCGCCGGTGCGCAGATTGCCGTGGCATTGCCGCGCGGCGAAGTGACGCTGGAAGTCGCTGCCGCCGATTGGCACGCCACCTGTCTTGCACTGCGTGACGAGCTCGGTTTCGAGCAGCTCAGCGACCTGTGCGGCGTCGATTACCTCGGCTACGGCAGCGACGAGTGGGATACCGCCGACGTGTCGTCGCAGGGCTTCAGTCGCGGCGTCGAAGGCAAGGCGGTCGGCCGTTTCGCCTGGGGCGAATTCCCCAGCCAGGAAAGCTCCGCTGGCGCGCAGCCGCAGCAGCTGCCCAAGCAGCGCTTTGCGGTGGTCGCGCAGCTGATTTCCTACCAGCACAACCAGCGTCTGCGCGTGCGCTGCTACGCACCGGACGAGCAGGTGCCGGTGGTGGCGTCGGTGACCGATATCTGGCCGGGCGTGAACTGGTTCGAGCGCGAGGCGTTCGACCTGTTCGGCATCGTGTTCGACGGGCACCCGGACCTGCGCCGCATCCTGACCGACTACGGATTCGTCGGCCACCCGTTCCGCAAGGACTTCCCGCTGATCGGCAACGTCGAAGTGCGTTACGACGAGGAGCGCAAGCGCGTGGTGTACGAGCCGGTGACCTCGGTCGAGCCGCGCGTCGGCGTGCCGCGCGTCATTCGCGACGATGCCCGTTATGAGACTGCCGCTGGTGAAGTGGGCAAGTCGGAGACTGCCAAGTGAGTGAGTTCCGCCAGGCAACCGATGCCTTCGCGAGCAATCCTGTCGAAAGCAAGCAGGAAATCCGCAATTACACGATGAACTTCGGCCCGCAGCATCCTGCGGCGCACGGCGTGTTGCGCCTGATCCTGGAAATGGACGGCGAGACCGTGGTGCGTGCCGATCCGCATATCGGTCTGCTGCACCGTGGCACCGAGAAGCTGGCCGAGTCCAAGCCGTTCAACCAGTCGGTTCCGTACATGGATCGTCTGGATTACGTCTCGATGATGTGCAACGAGCACGCCTACGTGCGCGCGATCGAATCCCTGATGGGGATCCAAGCGCCCGAGCGTGCGCAGTACATCCGCACCATGTTCGACGAGATCACCCGCATCAAGAACCACTTGATGTGGGTCGGTTCCAATGCGCTCGATCTGGGGGCGATGGCGGTGATGCTGTATGCATTCCGCGAGCGCGAAGAACTGATGGACGTCTACGAGGCGGTCAGTGGCGCGCGCATGCACGCTGCCTACTACCGTCCCGGCGGCGTCTACCGCGATCTGCCCGATCGCATGCCGCAGTACAAGGAGTCGCGTTGGCACAAGGGCGGGGCGCTGAAGAAGCGCAATGCCGGTCGCGAAGGCACCATGCTGGACTTCCTGGAGGAGTTCACCAATACCTTCCCGGCACGCGTGGACGAATACGAAACCCTGCTGACCGATAACCGCATCTGGAAGCAGCGTACCGTCGACGTCGGCATCATCAGCCCGGATCTGGCACGCGCCTGGGGCATGACCGGTCCGATGCTGCGTGGTTCGGGTATCGAGTGGGATCTGCGCAAGAAGCAGCCCTACGCCAAGTACGACGCGGTGGATTTCGATATCCCGGTCGGCACCAATGGCGACTGCTATGACCGCTACCTGGTGCGCGTGGCCGAGATGCGCGAATCCAACCGCATCATCAAGCAGTGCGTGAAGTGGCTGAAGGCCAACCCCGGCCCGGTCATGGTCACGAATTTCAAGGTCGCCCCGCCCAGCCGCGAAGGCATGAAGGACGACATGGAAGCGCTGATCCATCACTTCAAGCTGTTCAGTGAAGGCTACTGCGTACCGGCCGGCGAAACCTATAGTGCGGTCGAAGCGCCCAAGGGCGAGTTCGGTTGCTACCTGATGTCAGACGGCGCCAACAAGCCGTTCCGCGTGCACCTGCGCGCGCCGGGCTTTGCGCATCTGTCGTCGATGGACGCAGTGGTGCGAGGCTATTTGCTGGCCGACGTCGTGGCGATGATCGGTACTTACGATTTGGTTTTCGGTGAGGTTGACCGATGAAGGCGACGGGTAATTTCGAAGCGGCGCGCGACGTCGATCCGCAGGTGGTGCTGAGCGACAAGACGCGCGCGCACATCGATCACTGGCTGACCAAGTTCCCGCCGGACCGCAAGCGTTCGGCGGTGCTGCAGGGTCTGCATGCTGCGCAGGAACAGAACCAGGGCTGGCTGACCGACGAATTGATCGTGGGCGTGGCCAAGTACCTGGAGCTGCCACCGGTATGGGCTTATGAGGTCGCCAGCTTCTATTCGATGTTCGAGACCGAACGCGTCGGCCGCCACAACGTGGCGTTCTGCACCAACATCAGCTGCTGGCTCAATGGCGCCGAAGACCTGCTGGCCCATGCGGAAAAGAAGCTGGGTTGCAAGCTGGGGCAGTCGACGGCCGATGGCCGCGTCTACCTCAAGCGCGAAGAAGAGTGCCTGGCGGCCTGCTCTGCAGCCCCGATGATGGTCATCAACGGCCATTACCACGAGCACCTGACGAAAGAAAAGGTCGACGCGCTGCTGGACGGGCTGGAGTAAGACATGGCACATCATCACGCACCCTCAGGCCCGGTCGGTCCGGCGCCGTTGCCGCATCAGGTCGTCTACACGACGCTGCACTACGACACCCCGTGGTCGTACGAGAGCTATCTGAAAACCGGTGGCTACGCCGCGCTGCGCAAGATCCTCGAAGGGAAGATCCCGCCCGCCGATGTCATCGAGATGGTCAAGGCGTCCAACCTGCGCGGCCGTGGCGGCGCAGGCTTCCCGACCGGGTTGAAGTGGTCGTTCATGCCCAAGGGCACGATGCAGAAGTACATCCTTTGCAACTCGGACGAATCCGAGCCGGGCACCTGCAAGGACCGTGACATCCTACGTTACAACCCGCATTCGGTGGTGGAGGGTATGGCGATCGCCTGCTACGCCACCGGCTCGACGGTGGGCTACAACTACCTGCGTGGCGAATTCCACCACGAGCCGTTCGAAAACTTCGAGCTGGCGCTGGCCGACGCGTACGCCAACGGTTGGTTGGGCAAGAACATTCTCGGCAGCGGCGTGGATATCGACATCTACGGTGCGCTGGGTGCTGGCGCCTACATCTGCGGCGAAGAAACCGCATTGATGGAATCGCTGGAAGGCAAGAAAGGCCAGCCGCGCTACAAGCCGCCGTTCCCGGCGAATTTCGGCCTGTACGGCAAGCCGACCACCATCAACAACACCGAGACCTACGCGTCGGTGCCGGCGATCATTCGCAACGGCCCGGAGTGGTTCCTCGGGCTGAGCAAGACCAAGAACGGCGGCCCGAAGATCTTCTCGGTGTCCGGTTGCGTGCAGAAGGGCGGCAATTTCGAGGTGCCGCTCGGCACCACCTTCGACGAACTGCT
The DNA here is from genome assembly GCF_003992815.1 of Xanthomonas sp. DAR33341. Lineage (NCBI taxonomy): Bacteria > Pseudomonadati > Pseudomonadota > Gammaproteobacteria > Lysobacterales > Lysobacteraceae > Xanthomonas > Xanthomonas sp. DAR33341. The sequence continues at coordinate 185,089 of NZ_QEYV01000038.1, forward strand.
GGAAATGGCCGGTGGCCTGCGTCCGGGCCGCAAGCTCAAGGGCGTGGTGCCTGGCGGCGTGTCGATGCCGGTGCTGAAGGCCGACCAGGTCGCCGGGCTGCAGATGGACTACGACACCTTGCGTGCGCTCGGCACCGGCCTGGGGTCGGGTGCGATCGTGGTGCTGGATGACAGCGTCTGCTGCGTGCGCTTCGCCTGCCGCATCTCGCAGTTCTTCCACAAGGAATCCTGCGGCCAGTGCACCCCGTGCCGCGAGGGCACCGGCTGGATGCACCGCGTGCTGGAGCGCATCGTCGCCGGCAAGGCCACGATGGAAGACCTGCATCAGCTGCGCACAGTCGCCGGCCAGATCGAAGGCCACACCATCTGTGCGTTCGGCGAAGCGGCGGCATGGCCAATTCAGGGCTTCCTGCGCCAGTTCTGGGACGAGTTCGAGTACTACATCGTCAACGGTCGTTCGATCGTCGATACGCAAGTCGGAGTGGCTGCATGAGCGCCCAACCAGTGAACCCGCACGTGCCACCGGACCATGTCACCGTCGAGATCGACGGGCAATCCCTGGTGGTGCCGAAGGGTTCGATGATCATCCAGGCGGCCGACAAGGCCGGCATCCCGATCCCGCGCTTCTGCTATCACGAGAAGCTGCCGATCGCGGCCAACTGCCGCATGTGCTTGGTCGATGTCGAAAAGTCGCCCAAGCCGTCGCCTGCCTGCGCCACGCCGGTGATGGACGGCATGAAGGTCACCACGCGTAGCGAGAAGGCGCTGAAGTACCAGCGCAGCGTGATGGAGTTCCTGCTGATCAACCACCCGCTGGACTGCCCGATCTGCGATCAGGGCGGCGAGTGCGAGCTGCAGGACGTCTCGCTCGGCTATGGCCGTTCGGTGAGCCGGTTCAACGAGCGCAAGCGCGTGGTGCCGGACGAGGACATCGGTCCGCTGGTCGCCACCGAGATGACTCGCTGCATCCAGTGCACCCGTTGCGTGCGTTTCACCGCAGACATTGCCGGCACCTATGAGCTGGGTGGCATGTATCGTGGTGAGAATCTGCAGATCGGTACCTACGACGGCAAGCCGCTGACCACCGAAATTTCCGGCAACGTCATCGACGTCTGCCCGGTGGGCGCGTTGACCAACAAGGTATTCCAGTTCCGCGCACGTCCGTGGGAACTGATGGCGCGCGAATCGCTGGGCTATCACGATGCGATGGGCTCGAACTTGTTTCTGCACGTGCGTCGTGGCGAAGTGCTGCGCACCGTGCCGCGCGAGAACGAAGCGGTCAACGAATGCTGGCTGTCCGACCGCGACCGTTATTCGCATCAGGGCCTGTATGCCGAAGACCGTGCGGTCAAGCCGCTGAAGAAGGTCAACGGGCAGTGGACTGAAGTGAGCTGGGCCGAAGGCCTGGCCGCCGCCACGCAAATCCTGCGCGAAAACGCCGGCGATTCGCTTGGCGTCCTCGTGCATCCGTCCACGTCCAACGAAGAAGGCGCATTGCTCGCACGTCTGGCCGAGGGTCTGGGCAGCGGCAATCTGGACCATCGTCTGCTCAACCGTGATTTCTCCGACGCTGCGGTGGCCGAAGCCTTCGCCACGCCGCTGGCCGAGATCGAGCAGGCCGATGTGGTGGTGTTGTTCGGCACCAATGTGCGACACGAACTCCCGTTGCTGCACGCACGTCTGCGCAAGGCGCAAATCCAGAACCGTACGCAGATTCATTCGGTCAACCCGGTCGACTTCGATTTCGCCTTCGTCCAGGCAAGCCGCACCGTGGTGGCGCCCTCGCAGTTGGCGGATGCACTGAGCGATGCGGCGCTGCGCGATACGGTCAAGGCTGCAAGCCGCGCCGTGATCGTGGTCGGCGCGCTGGCCGAAAATCATCCGCAGGCTGCCGCGTTGCGCGCGGCCGCACGCGATTTTGCTGCCGCAACCGGCGCGTCGCTGTGCCGCATCCCGCAGGGCGCCAATGCCGTCGGTCTGGTCTCGCAGGGCGTGCTGCCCACCGCGCGCGGTGTCGCCGGCATGCTGGCCCAGCCGCGTCAGGCCTACGTGCTGTATGGCATCGAGCCGGGCCTGGATTTTGCCGACGCCGCCGCTGCACGCAGCGCGCTGGCAGGTGCCAAGGTGGTTGCCTTCAGTCAGTTTGCCTGTGCGTCGACGCGCGATGTGGCCGATGTAATTCTGCCGATCGGTGCGTTGCCGGAAATCGATGCATCGCTGACCAATCTCGATGGTCGTGTGCAGACTGCACGCGCTGCCGGCCGCTTGCCGGTGGAAGCGCGCGAGGGATGGCGCGTGCTGCGTGCACTTGGCGGTGAACTGGGTCTGGCCGGTTTCGAATTCATCGACCTGGTCGGTCTGCGCGCCGGCATGCAGAACCGCAGCGTGACGCCGACGACGTCGGCGCAGCCAGCGGCCGCCAGCGACGGGCTGGAAGTCGCTGCAACTGCGGCGATCTACCGCACCGATGCGGTGGTGCGTCGGGCTGCCGCGCTGCAGTCGCATCCGCTCAATATTGCGCCGTGCGTGGCGATGCATCCGGAGCAGGCGACGCAGTTGCAGGTCCAGGCTGGTCAGATGGTCAAGGTCGGTACCGATGCCGGTAAGGCGACGTTGCCGGTGGTGCTGGACAAGCGCGTCGCACCGGGCACGGTGTGGATCGAATCCGGCCATGGTGCAACCGCGCCGCTCGGTGCCGGTCGTGTAACGGTGGTGGCTGCATGAACGAATTGCTGTTGAACCTGGTCGACCCGTTGCACCAGTGGTTCCTTGGACTGGGCGATGGCGGCGCAGTGCTCTGGTCGGTATTGAAGATCCTGCTGATCGCCGTGCCGGTGATCGTGACGGTGGCCTTCTACGTGGTCTGGGAGCGCAAGCTGATCGGCTGGATGCACGTGCGCCACGGGCCCATGTACGTGGGTATGGGCATCTTCCAGGCCTTCGCCGACGTGTTCAAACTCCTGTTCAAGGAGATCGTGCAACCGGCCAGCTCGCACAAGGCGATGTTCGTCATCGCACCGCTGCTGACACTGGCGCCGGCCTTCGCCGCGTGGTCGGTGGTGCCGTTCGATGCGAAGCTGGTGTTGTCCAATGCCAACGTCGGCCTGCTGTATCTGCTGGCGATGACCTCGCTGGGCGTGTACGGCATCATCCTGGCCGGCTGGGCGTCGAACTCGAAGTACGCCTTCCTGGGCGCGATGCGTTCGGCCGCGCAGGTGGTCAGCTACGAAATTGCGATGGGCTTTGCGCTGGTCGGTGTGATGATTGCCTCCGGCAGCGTCAACCTGAGCCAGATCGTGTTCGCTCAGGCCGGCAATTCCGGCTTCTTCGACTGGTTCCTGATTCCGCTGTTCCCGTTGTTCATCGTGTACTGGGTTTCTGGCGTCGCCGAAACCAACCGCGCGCCGTTCGACGTGGTGGAAGGCGAATCGGAAATCGTCGCCGGTCACATGGTGGAATATTCGGGCGGTGCGTTCGCACTGTTCTTCCTGGCCGAATACGCCAACATGATCCTGGTCAGCTTCCTGATCTCGATCTTCTTCCTCGGCGGTTGGTTGAGCCCGATCCAGGGCTGGGTCAATGCGGACATTTCGCCGTGGATCGATTGGTTGTGGAAGGGCGGCTGGCCGTGGCTGCTGATGAAGGTGTTCTTCTTCGCCAGCGCCTATATCTGGTTCCGCGCCAGCTTCCCGCGTTACCGCTACGACCAGATCATGCGTCTGGGCTGGAAGGTCTTCATTCCGCTCACGATCGTGTGGATCGCAGTGACGGCGTTGATGGTGTTTTACGGCGTGATCCAGAAGGGCGTGTAATCGATGAACAAGATCACCCATTACTTCAAGAGCCTGCTGCTGCTCGAATTGCTCGGCGGTTTGTGGCTGACGTTGAAATACACGTTCAAGCCCAAGTACACCGTGCTGTACCCGATGGAGAAATTCCCGCAGTCGCCGCGCTTTCGTGGCCTGCACGCGCTGCGCCGCTATCCCAACGGCGAAGAGCGTTGCATCGCTTGCAAGCTGTGCGAAGCGGTGTGTCCGGCGCTGGCGATCACCATCGACTCGGCCAAGCGCGAAGACGGCACCCGCCGCACCACGCGCTACGACATCGACCTGTTCAAGTGCATCTTCTGCGGCTTCTGCGAGGAAAGCTGCCCGGTGGACTCGATCGTCGAAACGCACATCCTCGAGTACCACTTCGAGAAGCGTGGCGAAAACATTGTCAACAAGCCGCAGCTGCTGGCGATCGGAGACCGGTTAGAAACCGAGATCGCCGAGCGTCGCGCTGCCGATGCCGCCTTCCGTTGAGGTCATGATGGACTGGGTCTCTATTGCTTTCTACGCCTTCTCCGCCGTCGCGGTCGTGTCCGCCGGTGCGGTGATCAGCGTGCGCAACCCGGTGTACGCCGTGTTGTGCCTGATCCTCACGTTCTTCTCGATGGCATGCATCTGGTTGCTGGTCGGGGCCGAATTCCTCGGCGTGACCCTCGTGCTGGTCTACGTCGGCGCGGTGATGGTGCTGTTCCTGTTCGTGGTGATGATGCTGGACATCGATACCAGCCGCTTGCGCGAGGGTTGGGTCAAGTACATGCCGCTCGGCGTCATCGTGGCGGTTGCCATGCTCGCGCAGATGGTCACGCTGATCGGTGTCAAGGCGCGTAGCGCCACGCCGTTCCCTGCAGACAACGCAGCTGCGCAAGCTGCAGACAGTTCCAACCTGACCTGGTTGGCCAAGAGCCTGTACACCGAATTTCTGCTGCCGTTCGAATTTGCGGCGGTGATCCTGACGGTGGCGGTGGTGGCTGCAGTGATGCTGACCCTGCGCAAGCGCACTGGCATCAAGTTGCAGAATGCCGGCGAGCAGTCGCGGGTGAAGGCGGGCGACCGTCTGCGCATGGTCAAAATGGCGGTTGAAAAGCCGGTACAGGTTGCGCCGCAGATCGACGCGGCCGACGGACAGGAGGCGAAGTCTTGATTACCTTGGGCCACCTGCTTGGACTGGGCGCGGTGCTGTTCTGCATCTCGCTGGCCGGCATCTTCCTCAACCGCAAGAACGTCATCGTGCTGCTGATGTCGATCGAGTTGATGCTGCTGTCGGTCAACGTCAACTTCATTGCGTTCTCGCGCGAGCTTGGCGATACCGCCGGTCAGTTGTTCGTGTTCTTCATTCTGACGGTTGCCGCTGCGGAGGCTGCGATCGGCCTTGCGATCCTGGTGACTCTGTTCCGCACGCGCCGCACGATCAATGTGGCCGAAGTCGATACGTTGAAGGGCTGACCTGTAGATGGAAATCACTCTCTCCAAGAGTCTGTTGATCGCAGTGGTGCTTGCACCGCTGGTCGGCAGCATCATCGCCGGCCTGTTCGGGCGCCAGGTCGGGCGCAAGGGCGCGCAGTACGTCACCATCCTCGGTGTTGCGGTGAGCTGCGTGCTGTCGTGCGTGACGCTGTATCAGCTGGTCGAGCAGGGCGCCAGCCCGTTCAACCAGAACCTCTACACGTTCTTTGACGTCGGCAATTACTCTGCGCATGTCGGCTTCATGGTCGATCGCCTGACCGCAATGATGATGGTGGTGGTGACCTTCGTGTCGCTGCTGGTGCACATCTACACCATCGGCTACATGGAAGAAGATCCGGGCTACCAGCGCTTCTTCAGCTACATCTCGTTGTTCACCTTCTCCATGCTCACGCTGGTGATGAGCAACAACTTCCTGCAGCTGTTCTTCGGCTGGGAAGCGGTGGGTCTGGTGTCGTACCTGTTGATCGGTTTCTGGTTCAAGCGTCCGACGGCCGTGTTCGCCAACATGAAGGCGTTCCTGGTCAATCGCGTCGGCGACTTCGGCTTCATCCTCGGTATCGCCGGTGTGCTGTTGTGGTTCGGCTCGCTGGATTACTCCACCGTGTTCGCCAATGCGACCACCATGGCCGGTGCCAAGGTGCAGCTGTTCGCGGGCCACGAATGGAGCGTGATGACGCTGATCTGCATCTGCCTGTTCATCGGTGCGATGGGCAAGTCGGCCCAGGTGCCGTTGCATGTGTGGCTGCCGGACTCGATGGAAGGCCCCACGCCGATCTCGGCGCTGATCCACGCAGCAACGATGGTGACCGCCGGCATCTTCATGGTGGCGCGCATGTCGCCGCTGTTCGAACTGTCGGAAACGGCGTTGAACTTCATCCTGTTCATCGGTGCGACCACGGCGTTTTTCACCGGCCTGATCGGTATCGTGCAGAACGACATCAAGCGCGTGGTCGCTTACTCCACGCTGTCGCAGCTGGGTTACATGACGGTGGCATTGGGCGTGTCGGCGTATTCGGCAGCCGTGTTCCACCTGATGACCCACGCCTTCTTCAAGGCACTGCTGTTCCTGGCTGCCGGCTCGGTGATCATCGGCATGCACCACGAGCAGGACATGCGCAAGATGGGTGGCCTGCGCAAGTACATGAAGGTGACCTACTGGACCAGCGTGATCGGTACGCTGGCACTAGTCGGTACGCCGTTCTTCTCTGGCTTCTACTCGAAGGACACCATCATCGAAGCGGCCGCGCATCATGCGCATGAGTCGCATAGCTGGGTCGCAACCTATGGCTACTGGGCCGTGCTCGGCGGCGTACTGGTGACCAGTTTCTACAGCTTCCGTTTGCTGTTCCTGACCTTCCACGGCAAGGAGCGGTTCCGCGACGCCCATGCGCACGACGCGCATTCGCATCACGACAGCGCGCATACCGATGCCGAAGCGCAGGTTCACTCACACGATGCGCATGCCCACGACGATCACGGACATGGTCACCATGGCGCCCACGAGCCGCATGAGTCCAAGTGGGTGGTAACGCTGCCGTTGGTCTTGTTAGCAATCCCCTCGATCGCGATCGGCTTCTTCACGATCGGTCCGATGTTGTTCGGGACCGACTGGCAGGGCCACCATGCAGCGCACGCCATGAAGGGCCAGGCAGTTTCGTTCTTCACTGGTATCGTCGATTTCTACGATCCGGCACGCGATACCGTTGGTGCGTTGGCCGAAGAGTTCCATGGTCCGGTCGCATTCGCACTGCATGGCATGCTGGCCGCTCCGTTCTTCCTGACGGTAGCCGGGCTGTTGCTGGCAGCGCTGTTCTACCTGTGGAAGCCGGAACTGGCCACCAAGTCGCGCAAGACATTCGCGCCGATCGTGTGGTTGCTGGAAAACAAGTACGGCTTCGACAAGCTCTGGATCAATGGCTTCGCCGGTGGTGGCGTTGTGCTTGGCAAGGCGTCACGTGCAGTCGATACCCATGTGGTCGACGGCGCTGTCGTCAACGGTTCTGCCCGACTGATCGACCTGGCTGCAAATCTGCTGCGTCGCACGCAATCCGGTTTCCTCTATCACTACGCCTTCGCAATGATCATCGGTTTGATCGCCTTGTTGGCGGTACTGATGCATTTCTGGCGTTGACCTGTACGGAATAAGAAAACGTGTCGAACTGGCCTTTACTGTCTATCTTGATCTGGCTGCCGATTATCGGTGGCGCCCTGATCCTTGCGTTGCGCAACGCCGAGACTGCCCGCTGGGCGTCTTTGGCGGTAGCGGTGGCGACCTTTGCGCTGAGTCTGCCGCTGCTGGGCTACGACACGGCCAATGACGCCATGCAGTTCATCGAACTGCATGCCTGGATCCCGGCTTATAACATCGGCTATAACCTGGGCGTGGATGGCATCGCGGTCGCGTTGATCGTGCTGACCACGCTGGTGACGGTGCTGGCTTTGATCGGTGCCTGGCGCTCGATCGACAAGCGCGTCAATCAGTACGTCGCTGCCTTCCTGATCCTGGAAGGTGTCACCGTTGGCATCTTCGCCGCCACCGACGCGATGTTGTTCTACGTGTTCTTCGAAGCCATGCTGATCCCGATGTTCCTGATCATCGGTGTCTGGGGCGGCCCGCGGCGCATCTACGCGGCGATGAAGTTCTTCCTGTATACCTTCCTTGGCTCGGTGCTGATGCTGGTGGGCCTGGTGTATCTGTATTTGAAGGGCGGCAGCTTCCAGCTCGCCGATCTCTACGCGCTGCAGCTGACCGCCAAGGAACAGACCTGGATCTTCTTTGCGTTTCTGATCGCCTTTGCGGTCAAGGTGCCGATGTTCCCGGTGCACACCTGGTTGCCGGACGCGCACGTCGAGGCGCCGACGGCCGGTTCGGTGATCCTGGCGGCGATTGCGTTGAAGATCGGCGGCTACGGCTTCCTGCGCTTCAACCTGCCGATCGTGCCGGATGCGAGTCATGAGTTCGCCTGGCTGGTCATCACGCTTTCGCTGATTGCGGTGATCTATGTCGGCCTGGTGGCGTTGGTACAGGACGACATGAAGAAGCTGGTGGCGTATTCGTCCATCGCGCACATGGGTTTCGTCACGCTCGGTACCTTTATCGCCTTCACTTTGGTGCGCGAGTATGGCAGCACCGATGCTGCCCGTCTGGGCCTGCAGGGCGCGATGGTGCAGATGATTTCCCACGGTTTCGTATCCGGTGCGATGTTCTCATGCATCGGCGTGCTCTACGACCGCATGCATACCCGTCGCATCGCCGACTACGGCGGCGTGGTCAACGTGATGCCGTGGTTCGCCACGTTCTCCATGTTGTTCTTCATGGCCAATGCCGGCTTGCCTGGAACGAGTGGCTTTGTCGGCGAGTTCATGGTCATCCTGGCCAGCTTCCAGAAGCATCCGCTGGTTGCCTTCGCTGCAGCCACCACGCTGGTGATCACCGCGGCGTACACACTGTGGCTCTACAAGCGCGTGTTCTTCGGCGAAGTGGCCAATGCACACGTGGCCGAGCTGAAGGACATCAATGGCCGCGAAGCGTTCGTGCTGGGGGTGTTCGCCGCCGGCGTGCTCGCCCTGGGCCTGTATCCGAAGCCGCTGACCGATCTGATGGAACCCTCGATCGCCAAGCTGGCAACCCAGATTGCCGCGACCAAGCTCTGACCGCTTGCCGTACGTTTTGATTTCCAGGATTTAATGATGACCACGCCAACGCTCGCGCCGTTGACCACCGCTGACCTGGCTCCGCTCGTACCGGAGCTGGTGCTGATCGGCGGCGCCTTCGCACTGCTGATGCTCGACCTGTTCGTGAGCCAGCGGAACAAGGTCTGGACCCACCTGTTCTCCGTTGCCGTGCTTGCCGTGGTGCTCGTGTTGCTTGCGACCGGCACGGGCGGGCAGGGCGATATCTTCAACGGCATGTTCGTCCGCGACACGGCGGCCGATGTCATGAAGACCGTGATCGTGCTGGTCAGCGGGCTGAGCCTGGTCTACGGCTGGACCTACCTGCGCGAGCGCAATCTCTACCAGGGCGAAATCCCGGTATTGGTACTGTTCGCCACCGCCGGCATGATGTTGCTGGCATCGGCCGGTAGCCTGCTGATGGTGTATCTGGGTCTGGAGCTGCTGGCGCTGTGCTCCTACGCACTGGTCGCCTCCAACCGCGACAATGGCCTGGCCACCGAAGCGGCGATGAAGTATTTCGTCCTGGGCTCGCTCGCGTCGGGTCTGCTGCTGTACGGCATGTCGCTGGTCTACGGCGCCACCGGTACGCTCAGCCTGGCCGGCATCCATGATGCGATCGAAGGCTCCAACGAGCGCACGTTGCTGCTGACCGGCACCATCTTCATGATCGCCGGCGTCGCCTTCAAGCTCGGTGCTGCGCCCTTCCACATGTGGCTGCCCGACGTGTATCAGGGTGCGCCTGCACCGATCGCGTTGTTCATCAGCTCGGCGCCCAAGCTTGCAGCGTTCGGTATGGCCTATCGCCTGCTAGAAGTCGGCATGGGTCCGTTGTCGCCGCAGTGGCATCTGCTGATCGGCGGCTTGTCGGCGGTGTCGCTGGTGGTCGGTAACCTGATGGCCATTGCGCAGAGCAACCTCAAGCGCATGCTCGCGTACTCGACGGTCTCGCATATCGGCTTCCTGCTGATGGGCGTGGCTGGCGGCGGGGAAGAAGGCTACGCGGCCGCGATGTTCTATGCGGTCAGCTACACGATCATGTCCACCGCTTCGTTCGGCGCCATCATCGCGCTGTCGCGTAACGGGTTCGAAGCGGAAAACATCGACGACTTCAAGGGACTCAACGCGCGCAATCCGTGGATGGCTGGCCTGGTGCTGTGCATCATGGCGTCTTTGGCAGGTATCCCCCCGTTCCTCGGTTTCTGGACCAAGCTGGCGGTGCTGGGCGCGGCAGTGAAGGGCGACATGCTGTGGCTGGCGTTGGTCGGCGTGATCTGCGCAGTGATCGGCGCGTACTACTACCTGCGCGTCATCAAGGTCATGTACTTCGACGAGCCGGTAGGCGAGCCGTTGCCGGCCAATAACGATCGTGTGCTGGGTACCGTGCTCGGCGTCAATGCGCTGGCCCTGCTTGCACTTGGCCTAGCCTGGAGTCCGATCATGGTGTGGTGCCAGCGCGCGTTCGCCGGCCTCGCGTAAGGCCTCCACGCAACGCTGGGTCTCGCAGTGCCACATCGTGCGGTTTGGCATCGCACTGAAATAAACCGTGTTTACTGTTTCGTTTTTGTTGCATTGCGGGTATTATTCGCCGCGACGTTGAACAGCCGCCACGCTGTCCAACAGATGAAAAACTAGGGCTTGCAATTGTCGCTCAAGTTCTTCATAATTCCGCTTCTGCTGCGGGGTGGAGCAGTCTGGCAGCTCGTCGGGCTCATAACCCGAAGGTCGCAGGTTCAAATCCTGCCCCCGCTACCAAGTTTCGAATTGTTGCTTCATCGCAGTGATTCAGCTTCTTGGATCGTAAGGACGCATGTTCCCGTCTTTACGCCGACCCTAAGAGGTCGGGCTTTTTTCACGCAAGGGGCCCATCGGGCCCCTTGTTTTTTCCGGAACCGGAAAGTTTGCTGCCGGTTGCCGGGGTTCTACTGGCAATCATCTGATCAGGGCAGTCTGTGAGCGAAAAAGCGACCGAAATCGCGAATCTGCTGAGTCCAACGGTTGAGTCCCTGGGCTTGGAACTGCTGGGCGTGGAATATCTTCCCGCTCCAGGCGGCGCCACTTTGCGCCTATATATCGATGTGCCGCTGGCCGAACAGCCCGAGCGTGTCATCAATGTCGACGACTGCGAGCGCGTGAGCCGTGAAGTCTCCGCTCAGCTCGACGTCGAAGACCCGATCAGCGGCAACTACACGCTTGAAGTGTCATCTCCGGGTGTGGATCGTCCGCTGTTCACGCTTGAACAGTTCGCGCGCCACACCGGTGAGTCGGCAAAGATCGTCTTGAAGCTGGCGCAGGATGGTCGGCGCCGCTTCCAGGGCGAGATCCTGCGCATCGATGCCGAGGCAGCTGCGGTGGTGTTCGCCGTCGATGGCAAGGACGTGCAGATCGGCTACGACAATATCGACAAAGCGCGCATCGTGCCGGATTGGGTTGCGCTGGGTCTGGCACCGCAGAAACCGAACAAGCCCGGCCCGAAAAAACCCGGGCACGAAAAGAAGAAACCATCCAACGAGTCGGCGGCTGGCAAGCCGCGCGCGGAGTGACGAAATGAGCAAGGAACTTTTGCTGGTAGTGGATGCGGTCGCCAACGAGAAGGGCGTGCCGCGCGAGGTGATCTTCGAAGCGATCGAGGCCGCGCTGGCTTCCGCAGCGAAGAAGCGCTATCCCGACCAGGACGTGCTGGCCCGCGTCACCATCGATCACAAGGACGGTACTTACGAAACCTACCGTCGCTGGGAAGTGGTTGCCGATGATGTGGTGATGGAATCCCCTGACCGCCAGGTGCGTCTGATGGATGCCATCGACGAAGCCGATGGCGTGGAAGTGGGCGATTACATCGAAGAACAGATCGAGAATCCCGACTTCGGCCGTATCGCCGCGCAGGCCGCCAAGCAGGTGATCGTGCAGCGTGTGCGCGAGGCCGAGCGTCAGCAGGTGGTGGATGCGTGGAAGGATCGTGTGGGTGAGTTGATCACCGGCGTGGTCAAGCGCGCAGAGCGCGGCAATATTTTTGTCGATCTTGGCGGCAACGCCGAAGCCTTCATTCCGAAGGACAAGGGCATTCCGCGCGACGTGCTGCGTCCCGGCGACCGCGTGCGCGGTTATCTGGCCGAAGTGCGCTCCGAGCCGCGTGGCCCGCAGCTGTTCATCAGCCGTGCCGCACCGGAATTCATGATCGAACTGTTCAAGCTCGAAGTGCCGGAGGTCGGCCAGGGCCTGGTCGAGATCAAGGCTTGCGCACGCGATCCGGGCGACCGCGCCAAGATTGCCGTGATCGCGCACGACGCCCGCACCGACCCCATCGGCGCATGCATCGGCATGCGCGGTTCGCGCGTGCAGGCGGTGTCCAACGAACTCAATGGCGAGCGCGTGGACATCGTGTTGTGGAACGAGAACCCGGCCAACTTCGTCATCAACGCAATGGCGCCTGCCGAAGTGCAGTCGATCATCGTCGATGAAGACAAGCACTCGATGGACCTGGCCGTGGCGGAAGACCGCCTTGCGCAGGCGATCGGCAAGGGCGGCCAGAACGTGCGTCTGGCCAGCCGCCTGACCGGTTGGCAGCTCAACGTGATGACCGCCGACCAGGTGGCCGCCAAGTCCGAGGCCGAGCAGGCCGCGGCGCGCCAGCTGTTCATGGACCGCCTGGAAGTGGACGAGGAAATCTCCGCGATCCTGGTCTCCGAAGGTTTCAACACGGTCGAAGAAATCGCCTACGTGCCGGTCGGCGAGTTGCTGGCGGTGGAGGGCTTCGACGAAGACATCGTTGAAGAACTGCGCGCCCGTGCCCGCGATGCGCTGCTGAACGCCGCGCTGGCCGAGGAGGAGGGCCTGGAAGGAACTCAGCCCACCGAGGACCTGCTGGCGCTGGAGGGGATGGACGAGGAAACGGCCTTTGCGCTGGCCGAGCACGGCGTGCGCACCAGCGAGGACTTGTCCGACCTGGCAGCGGACGAGATCGTCGACTTCGGCATCGAGGGCATGACCCAGGAGCGCGCTGCGGCGCTGATCCTGGCGGCCCGCGCCGAGGAGATCGCCCGTTTGGAGCGCGGCGAATGAGCCGGCAATGAACCGCGCCCTGACCCCATCAGGGCTTAGAATCAGCGTATCCCTTGCTCTGGGCGAGGGGGCGCCAACCAGATCATAGGATCCGAATGTCGCAGCAAACCACCATCCGCAAGCTTGCCGAACTGGTCAATACGCCGGTCGATAAACTGCTGGTTCAACTGGCCGAGGCCGGAATGAAGTTCAGCGGTCCCGACCAGGTCGTGACCAGCACCGAGAAGATGAAACTGCTTGGCTTCCTGCGTCGCACGCACGGCAAGGCCGAAACGTCTGCCGAAGCGGCGAGCGAAGCAGCCAAGAAAATCACGCTCAACCGGCGCAAGCTGCAGGAAGTCACTGTCAACGCCGGCCGCACCAAGACCACGGTCAACGTGGAAGTGCGGCAGAAGCGCACCTACGTGAAGTCCGAGAACGAAGGTGGCGGCCGCGCCGCGCCGATGACGCCGGACGAAGAACGCGCCGATATCCTGCGTAAGCTCGAGGAATCGCGTCAGCGCAACCTCGAAGAGCAGCAGCGCCTGGCCGAAAGCGACCGCGTGCGCGACGAAGCAATTCAGCGCAAGCGCGAGGAAGAGCAGGCCGCCAAGGACCGCGCAGAAGCCGAGCGCAAGGCTGCCGAGGAAGCCGCTGCGGCTGCCAGTGCGCCGGCCCCGGTTGTTGATGCGCCGACGCCGTCTGCCGCGGCGCCGGCTGCGCGTTCGCCTTCTTCGCCGTCCTCCGCACCGCGTGCGGCACGCCCGGCGGGTGCATCTCCGGCCTCTCGTCCGGCAGCGCCGGCACGTGCGGACGACCGCAGCAATGCCGCCAAGCACAAGACGCGCGGTTCGCACGTCATGGTGGCCGGGGTCGAGGACGACGATGCGACCAAGCGCTTCGCCGGGCAGTTGCATCTGTCCGCGGCCGATCGCGCACGGCGTTCCAATGTGCGCGGCAAGCCGACCGGTCGCCCGGGTTCGTCGTCCTCGCGCCGCGGTAACGACAGCGGCCGTGGCGGCAGCCAGGCCAACAGCGGCCCGCACGGGTTCGAGCGCCCCACCGCACCGGTGGTGCGTGAAGTGGCGATCGGCGAGACCATCACCGTTGCAGACCTGGCGCAGAAACTCGCGCTCAAGGGCGGCGACGTGGTCAAGGCGTTGTTCAAGATGGGCGTCATGGCGACCATCACCCAGAGCATCGATCACGACACCGCGGCACTGGTGACCGAAGAGCTCGGCCATAAAGCCGTGCGTGCCGACAATGCCGACTTCGAGGACGCGCTGCTGGCGCATGCCGAGGATGCGCAGGGCGAGGCCACGTCGCGTCCGCCGGTGGTCACCATCATGGGTCACGTCGATCACGGCAAGACCTCGCTGCTGGATTACATCCGCCGTACCAAGATCGCCTCCGGCGAAGCCGGCGGCATTACCCAGCACATCGGTGCGTACCACGTCGAAACCGGTCGTGGCGTCATCAGCTTCCTGGATACGCCCGGCCATGCCGCGTTTACCTCGATGCGTGCCCGTGGCGCCAAGATCACCGACATCGTGGTGCTGGTGGTTGCCGCCGACGATGGCGTGATGCCGCAGACCAAGGAAGCGGTTGCGCATGCCAAGGCGGCAGGCGTGCCGCTGATCGTGGCGGTCAACAAGATCGACAAGACCGGCGCGGATCCGCTGCGGGTCAAGAACGAGCTGCTGGCCGAAAACGTGGTGGCCGAAGAGTTCGGTGGCGACACCCAGTTCATCGAAGTGTCGGCCAAGCTCGGTACCGGCGTGGACACGCTGCTGGACGCGATTTCGCTGCAGGCCGAAGTGCTGGAACTCAAGGCCGTGGCCGAGGGCCGCGCCAGCGGTACCGTCATCGAATCCTCGCTGGACAAGGGCCGCGGCCCGGTGGCGACGGTGCTGGTGCAGCAGGGTGCGCTGAAGCGTGGCGACTATCTGGTGTGCGGCATCCAGTACGGTCGCGTGCGTGCGTTGTTCGACGAAACCGGCCATCAGCCGGCCTCGGCGGGCCCGTCGATTCCGGTGCAGGTCCTGGGGTTGTCCGGCGTGCCGGAAGCTGGCGACGACTTCGTGGTCGTCGACGACGAGCGTCTGGCCAAGGACGTGGCGCAGCAGCGCGAAACCAAGCGCCGCGAGTCGCGTCTGGTTGCCTCGGCGACCAACCGCATGGAAGACATCCTGGCCCAGATGGGCAAGGGCGAAGGCCAGCAGGTGTTGAACCTGGTGATCAAGGCCGACGTGCAGGGCTCGGTGGAAGCGCTCAAGCAGTCGCTGGTTGCGTTGTCCAACGAGGACATCCGCATCAACGTGATCCACTCCGGCGTGGGCGGCATCACCGAATCCGACGCGAATTCGGCCGCTGCTTCCAAGGCGACGATCATCGGCTTCAACGTGCGTGCGGATGCCTCGGCGCGCAAGATCGTCGAGTCCAACGGGATCGACCTGCGTTACTTCTCGATCATCTATGACGTGATCGATCAGGTGAAGCAGGTGGCCTCCGGTCTGCTCGGCGTGGAAATCCGCGAAGAGATCATCGGTATCGCACAGGTGCGCGATGTGTTCCGCAGCTCGAAGTTCGGCGCGGTTGCAGGCTGCATGGTCATCGAAGGCGTGGTCAAGCGCAGCAAGCCGATCCGCGTGCTCCGCGACAGCGTCGTGGTGTTCGAAGGCGAGCTGGAATCGCTGCGTCGCTTCAAGGAAAACGTCGACGAAGTGCGCAACGGTACCGAATGCGGTATCGGCGTGAAGGCCTACAACGACGTCAAGGCCGGCGACCAGATCGAGTGCTTCGAGCGTATCGAAGTGGCCCGTACGCTGTAACGGCTGCCGGGGCCCGCGGGCCCCGGACTCCGCCCTGCGTTGTCCAATGCAGGTTCTGCAAGGCGAGGGCGGCATGGCCGCCCGCGTTTGTTTTTGGCTTCGGTGCCTACTGGCCCTCCGAATCAACCAGGTCCACGACCATGCCAACCAAATCATTCCATCGCACCGACCGCGTATCTGCGCAGGTGCGTCGCGACCTCGGCACGATCGTGCACGCGGCCGTGCGCGACCACGGCCTGCCGTCGGTCAGCGTGTCCGACGTCGAAATCAGTCGCGACCTGGCGCACGCCAAGGTCTTCGTCACCGCGCTGCAGCAGGAGCGTTCGGCCGAAGCGGTCAAGGGGCTCAAGGAAATCGCCGGCCAGCTGCGTACGCAGTTGGCGCGCGCGATGAAGCTGCGCCACGTACCCGAGCTGCACTTCCATTACGACGATTCGGTCGATCGCGGCGAACGCATCGACAATCTGCTGCGTGACCTTGACGACGTTGGCCCCGAGGCCACGTCCAGCGACGAAGATGCCGAACAGCGCTGAGCGCTGTCACGGCCTGCCGCTTCTGCCGCGGCCCTGATTCCCGCGGGCGCGCACTGCGCCTGATTCGAGCACCGATCCTTTGAAACCCCGCATCGTCTACCGCCCGTTGCACGGCATCCTGCTGCTGGACAAGCCGTCGGGGCTGAGCTCCAACAATGCACTGCAGGCCGCACGCCGGTTATTGCGTGCAGAGAAGGGCGGCCATACCGGCAGCCTGGATCCGCTGGCCACCGGCCTGTTGCCGCTCTGTTTTGGCGAAGCGACCAAGATCGCCGGACTGCTGCTCGGTTCAGCCAAGGCGTACGACGCCGAGATCGTGTTGGGCATCACCACCGACACCGACGATGCCGACGGCGAGTCGCTGCGCGAGCGTGCGGTGCCGGATCTGAGCGAGGCCGATCTCCAGGCGGCGCTGGCGCCTTTCATCGGCCGTATCCAGCAACAGGCGCCGATTTATTCCGCGCTCAAGCAGGGCGGCGAGCCGCTGTACGCCAAGGCGCGACGCGGCGAACGTATCGAAGCGCCGGTGCGCGAGGTGGATGTGCAGGCGATCGAGGTGCTGGGCTACGGCGCCCCACGTCTGCGCCTGCGCGTGACCTGCGGTTCGGGCACGTATATCCGCAGCCTGGCGCGTGACCTGGGCGAGGCGCTGGGATGTGGAGCGCACATCGCCTCGCTGCGTCGGCTGTGGGTGGAGCCGTTTCGCGCTCCGCAGATGATCACGCTGGAGGCGTTGTCGGCAGTTTTGGAAGCGGGTGCCGAGGCGCAGACACTATTGCTGCCGATCGAGGCCGGCCTGGCCGATTTTGCGCGAATCGTGCTCGATCAAACCCGCGCGGCGCGTTTTCGCATGGGCCAGCGCTTGCGTGATGCCGCATTTCCAACGGGGCAGGTGGCCGTATTCGGACCTGACGGAACCCCCTCGGGACTAGGCCTGGTGGACGCCGACGGGCGCTTGTCGCCACAACGATTATTCAATGGACTGAACGAAATTCCGGCCTGTTAAGATTTTGTCAACTTGTTCCCTGGGCCGGGCGACGTTACAATTTCGCGGCCCCGATCGGGGCACCTTAGCGCCAAGCGCGCTCATCCTAAGCAAACGGCGAGTCCGACGGTGCGTCATGCACGTTCCTGTCGACCACGCATCTATCGAGAAAACATCATGTCCGTCGACACCCAGAAAGTTATTGAAGACAACAAGCGCAGCGCCCAGGACACCGGTTCGCCGGAAGTGCAGGTGGCTCTGCTGACCGCGCGCATCGAGCTGCTGACCGGCCACTTCAAGACCCACAAGAAGGATCACCACAGCCGTCGTGGTCTGCTGCAGATGGTCAACCGTCGCCGCAGCCTGCTCGACTACCTGAAGAAGAAGGACAACGAGCGTTACAAGTCCTTGATCGAGAAGCTCGGCCTGCGCCGCTAATCGAGTCCTACCGCCGCGGCGCAGCGATGCGCCGCGGTTTTGTTTTGTTCAATCGCACGACGTTTCAAGCAATACGCACTCTTGGGCCGGAGCCTCCCGGCCGCCCGTTCTCGGCATGGGTCGACGACGGTCCAACGCAGACAGCAATACCTAAGGGAAAAAACCTCCGTGGCAAAAATCACCAAAACCTTCCAGTACGGCAAGCACACCGTCACTCTTGAGACGGGCGAAATCGCTCGCCAGGCAGGCGGCGCCGTGATCGTCAAGGTCGACGACACCGTACTGCTGGTCACCGCCGTCGCCGCCAAGAGCGCGCGCGAAGGGCAGGACTTCTTTCCTCTGACGGTCGATTATCAGGAGAAGTTCTACGCTGGCGGCCGCATCCCGGGCGGCTTCTTCAAGCGCGAAGGACGCGCGACCGAGAAGGAAACGTTGATCTCGCGCCTGATCGATCGTCCGATCCGTCCGCTGTTCCCGGAGGACTACAAGAACGAAGTGCAGATCATCGCCACCGTGATGTCGATGAACCCGGACATCGACGGCGATATCGCCGCGCTGATCGGCGCCTCGGCTGCACTGTCGCTGGCCGGCACTCCCTTCAAGGGCCCGATCGGCGCCGCCAAGGTCGGCTACAAGAACGGCGAATACATCCTCAACCCGACCGTGACCGAGCTGAAGGATTCGCAGCTGGAGCTGGTCGTGGCCGGTACCGCCAACGCGGTGCTGATGGTCGAGTCCGAAGCCGAGTTGCTGTCCGAAGAAGTCATGCTGGGCGCAGTGACGTTCGGCCATCGCGAGATGCAGAAGGTCATCAACGTCATCAACGAGCTGACCGTCGAGGCCGGCACCCAGCCATCCGACTGGGTGGCCCCGGCGAAGAACGACGGCATGATCGCTGCCCTGAAGGAAGCGGTGGGCGACCAGCTGGCGTCGGCGTTCCAGGTGCGCGACAAGCTGCAGCGCCGCGATGCGATTTCCGCGATCAAGAAGGACGTGCTGGGCGCACTGGCGCCGCGCGCCACCATCGAAGGCTGGGCTGCCGGTGATCTGGCCAAGGAATTCGGCGAGCTGGAATACCAGACCATGCGTGGCTCGGTGTTGAGCACCAAGGTGCGTATCGACGGTCGTGCACTGGATACCGTGCGTCCGATCAGCGCCACGGCCGGTGTGTTGCCGCGTACCCATGGCTCGGCGCTGTTCACCCGCGGCGAGACGCAGGCGATCGTGATCACCACGCTGGGCACCGCGCGCGACGGTCAGGTCATCGACGCGGTGTCGGGCGAGTACAAGGAAAATTTCCTGTTCCATTACAACTTCCCTCCGTACTCGGTGGGCGAGTGCGGTCGTTTCGGTGCGCCGAAGCGTCGCGAAATCGGCCACGGCCGCCTGGCCAAGCGCGGCGTGCTGGCAGTGATGCCGACCCTGGAAGAATTCCCGTACACCATCCGCGTGGTCTCGGAAATCACCGAATCCAACGGTTCGTCCTCGATGGCATCGGTCTGCGGCAGCTCGCTGGCGCTGATGGATGCTGGCGTGCCGATCAAGGCGCCGGTCGCGGGTATCGCAATGGGCCTGGTCAAGGAAGGCAACGACTTCGTCGTGCTCTCCGACATCCTGGGTGACGAAGATCACCTCGGCGACATGGACTTCAAGGTGGCCGGTACTGCCGAAGGCGTGTCCGCCCTGCAGATGGACATCAAGATCGAAGGCATCACCGAAGAGATCATGAAGCAGGCATTGCAGCAGGCCAAGGCTGGCCGTCTGCACATCCTGGGCGAGATGGCGCATGCGCTGACCACCCCGCGTCAGGAGCTGAGCGACTACGCGCCGCGCCTGCTCACCATCAAGATCCACCCGGACAAGATCCGCGAAGTGATCGGCAAGGGTGGCTCGACCATCCAGGCCATCACCAAGGAAACCGGCACGCAGATCGACATCCAGGACGATGGCACGATCATTATCGCCTCGGTCAATGCCATCGCTGCGCAGGCTGCGAAGTCGCGCATCGAACAGATCACCTCGGACGTGGAGCCGGGCCGCATCTACGAAGGCAAGGTCGCCAAGATCATGGACTTCGGTGCGTTCGTCACCATCCTGCCGGGCAAGGACGGCCTGGTGCACGTCTCGCAGATTTCCAGCGAGCGCGTGGAGAAGGTCGGCGACAAGTTGAAGGAAGGCGATCTGGTCCGCGTCAAGGTGCTGGAAGTGGACAAGCAGGGCCGCATCCGCCTGTCGATCAAGGCAGTGGAAGAAGGCGAAGGCGTGCAGGCGTCGGCCGAGTAATCGCTGCGCGCTGATGCATCACGCGTGATGCATGACGAAAGAGCGGGCTTCGGCCCGCTTTTTTGTTGTGTGGGATTGGTATTAATTCCTTCTCCCATCGGGAGAAGGTGGCGCGCAGCGCCGGATGAGGGTACGGGCGGAGCTTCGTGCTGTGAGCTGAACGAAGCCTCCGTCACGTACCCTCACCCCAACCCCTCTCCCACAGGACAAGGGCTATCTCACCTTACTCAGGTTGTTGTGTCGGCGAAGGCTGTGCTTCCGGGCGCGGCGGTACGACCCGCGGGAAGCCCGGCGGCATCGTTTGTTCTGCAGGCGCGGTGTCGGGTGTCGGCAGCGGCGCCGTCGGCGGCGGCGCAGCCACTGCCGCATCGGGACGCAGTTTCAACAGTGCGGCCCAGTCGCGGCGATTGAAGTCGCACAATTCTTCGTGCGCCGGCGTGCATTCGCTAGCGATGCCCAGGCTGTCTTCGTTCTGGTCCTGGGTGCTGTCCGACTGCGGTGTCGGTAACACGACGCGGCCGGCACGATCCAACGGCATCTTGCGCATCATCACCGTGTTGAACACGTTGCCGCCGATCAGGTATAGCGTGCGATCGCCGCCAACATTGGCAGCCACCACCACATCGCAATGCGACTGCCATGGCATCGGTGCGCTGCCGCCCAACGCGGCCTTCAGGCCGGCATAGCCCATCGCGGCGCTGCGGCCGCGCAGCAGACACAGCAGATCGCCGGGCGCCGGCTTCTCGGCCGCCGGATCGGTGAACCGGTACGGCCCGGTAGCGCCGTCGTTGTAGGCGCTGCGGATGTAATCCAGATGCCGCGCGGAGCGATGAAAACCGCTCAGCCCCGACTGCGTCATCACCCAGGAAATGAAAGCGGCCGACCATGGGTTGTCGATCAGAAATGCACGGCAGTCGCTGGCGGTGTAGCGCGTGCCATCCAATGCCACGCAGCTCGATGCGCCAGGCCTGCCGCCCATCGACGCAAGCGTGCCGCTGTCGCGCCAGTAGCCTGCAACGCGTTGCCAGGCGACCACGCCGTGATCGGCCAGATAGCCCGATTCGGCTTCGGTGACGCCCAGGCTGGCCAGGCGCCCCTTGGCATCGATAAACGGACGTTGCCACAGCCGGTGCTCATTGCAGGCGCTGCGCACGATGGCGGTCGCGGCGGGACTCGTTCCGAACCGTGGCGGGATATCGCACACCTCCGCAGCCGCAGCGCTACTTCCGATACCTGCCAGCAAGAAGCAGATCCACGGCCAAGGTTTGACGGTCATTGCAGGTCCTGCATGGAAACATCGCAGCAGGCTGCCAGAGCCGGCTGCGCGCACGCGTGAAATCAGCGCGCTGGCGGCGGGCCGAGTTTGAGCGACAGATCCACTGCCTGCACATGCTTGGTGAGCCCGCCAATCGAAATGCAGTCCACCCCGTCTTCGGCAATCGCGCGAATGCCGGCCAGATCCACGCTGCCGGAAACTTCCAGCGGAATGCGCCGTTCTGGCGGTAATGCGCCAACGATACGCACCGCTTCTCGACGCATGGCCTGGTCGAAGTCGTCGATCAGGATGCGCGTGCAGCCAATCTGCAGTGCTTCATGCAGTTGCTCCAGCGTTTCCACTTCCACCACCAGCGGCAACTGCGGTTGCCGCGCGCGTGCGGCATGCACGGCAGCGCTCAACGAGCCGGCGGCGCGGATGTGGTTCTCCTTGAGCATCACCGTGTCGAACAGGCCTATGCGGTGATTGTCGCCACCACCGCAGCGCACAGCGTATTTCTGCGCGGCGCGCAGGCCCGGTAGCGTCTTGCGTGTGTCCAGAATGCGCGCGTGCGTCCCGGCCACCGCAGCCACATACGCCGCGGTGGTGGTCGCCGTGGCAGACAGCGTCTGCATGAAATTGAGCGAGGTGCGTTCGGCACTGACCAGGCTACGGCTGCGCCCCTGCAACAGCGCAAGCACCGTGCCGGCCCCGACGTGCTGGCCTTCGTGCACCTGCCAGTCGATGCGTACCTGCGGGTCGAGCGCGCGGTGGGTGGCATCGAACCAGGGACGGCCGGCGATGACCGCATCCTGCTTGCACAGCAGGTAGGCACTGTCGGCCTGGTCGGGCAGCAGCGCGGCGGTGACATCGCCGCTGCCGATGTCTTCGGCCAGGGCGCGCGCCACATCCGCTTCGATCGATTCGACGGGCGGCGCGTCCGGCACGTTCGTGCGCACGGGCAGGCTCACTTCTCGGGGAAGTCGGCGATTTGTGCAGTGGCGATGGCTTCTTCGGCCAGCAGCACCGGAATGCCGTCGTCGACGCGGAAGATCTGCTTGCGGTCGCGGGTGATCAGCGCTTCACGCAGCGGCTGGGTTTGTGCGGCGCCGTCGGCGCGCTGAAGGGCTCCGCCTGCGATGGCGGCATTGAGTGCTTCCAGGCCCTTGCCGTCGAGCAGCGAAAGCGGCTGGCGGGTGTCGGGCGAGCACAGCAGGTCGAGCAATTTGCGATCCATCGAAGTCTTGTCTTGCGTGGAGATTGGCTAGAATACGTCTTTACCGCAGGGCAGGGCCATGACCTCCAACCACTCCGCGCCGCTGGTCGGCATCGTGATGGGTTCCCGTTCGGATTGGGAGACCATGCAACACGCAGCTCAGAAGCTCGACGCGCTGGGCGTGCCGTACGAAGTCAAGGTGGTCTCGGCGCACCGCACCCCGGACGTCTTGTTCGCCTACGCCGAACAGGCGGGCGCCCGTGGACTGCGCGCGATCATCGCCGGCGCCGGCGGCGCGGCGCATCTGCCGGGCATGCTGGCTGCCAAGACTGCAGTGCCGGTGCTTGGTGTGCCGGTGCAGTCCAAGGCGCTTAACGGCATGGATTCGCTGCTGTCGATCGTGCAGATGCCGGCCGGTATTCCGGTGGCCACCTTCGCCATCGGCAATGCGGGTGCGGCCAATGCGGCGTTGTTTGCGGCGGCCATGCTGGCGCCGGAGCAGACGCAGATCGGTCAGGCGCTGGCGCAGTTCCGCGCCAAGCAGACCGACGATGTCATGGCCAGCGACGACCCGCGCCAATGAGCACGCTCGGCATTCTGGGTGGCGGCCAGCTGGCGCGCATGCTGGTACTGGCCGGTGCGCCGCTCGGCATACGCTTTGCGGTCTTCGATCCGGCAGCCGATGCCTGCGCTGGCCAGGTGGCACCGCTGCAGGTTGGCGCGTTCGATGACGTGGCGACCCTTGCCGCATTCGCCGAGCAGGTGGATGTGATCACTTTCGATTTCGAAAACGTGCCGGCCACCAGCGCGCAGCAACTTGCCGCCCAGGTGCCGGTGTTTCCCAGTCCGGCTGCGCTTGCGGTTGCACAGGACCGGCTCAGCGAAAAAACCTTGTTCCGCGAGCTCGGCATTCCGGTGCCGGAGTTTGCCGCGATCGACGACCGCGCCGGCCTGGATGCAGCGCTCGCACGGATCGGCACGCCCTGCGTGCTGAAGACGCGCCGCTTCGGCTACGACGGCAAGGGCCAGTTCCGTATCAAGTCGCTCGCCGATGCCGATGCAGCGTGGGACGCGCTGGGCGCACAGGCGGCGCACGTCGGATTGATCGTGGAAGCGTTCGTGCCGTTCCAGCGCGAGGTCAGCGTGGTTGCAGTGCGTGGGCGCGATGGCGAATTCCGCGCCTGGCCATTGACCGAAAACTGGCATGTGGACGGTGTGCTGTCGGCCAGCCTGGCACCGGCCAGCGTGGAGGCGGCACTCCAAGCCTCGGCCGAATCGCACGCGCGTGCCGTGGCGGAAAAGCTCGACTACGTCGGCGTATTTGCGCTGGAGCTGTTCGTGCGCGACGGTGAGTTGCTTGCCAACGAAATGGCGCCGCGCGTGCATAACTCGGGGCATTGGACCATCGAAGGCGCCGAGACCTCGCAATTCGAAAATCATGTGCGGGCGGTCCTTGGCTTGCCACTGGGCAGTACTGCGATGCGTGGCCACGCCTGCATGCTCAACTGGCTGGGTGCGATGCCAGACGCCAGGGCGTTTCTGGCGGTGCCCGGTGGGCATTGGCACGACTACGGCAAGCAAGCGCGCGATGGACGCAAGGTGGGGCACGCAACGCTGCGCGCGGAGACGGCGCAGGCGCTTGCGCTGGCAGTGAGCGATGCCGGCGCGGCGCTGCAGCGCGATGCGCAAGCCCGGCCGGTGATTGCGCGTTTGAACGAAGGGTGATGGGCGCAGCATGTCGGTGGCCATGATGTGCGACGTCACGCGCTGTCTGCGAGGCAAGTCGGTGTCGGACGCGGACCCGTCCTGCAATGTTTCAGCAGATGAGCCAGTCTGCATCTGCGACTGAAAGCTGAGCGGGCAGGTCAGCCCAGTCGGCTTGCGACAAAATCCCAGTTCACCAGCTTCCAGAAAGCCTCCAGGTAGCGCGCGCGATCCTGCTGGTAGTCAAGGTAATACGCATGCTCCCAGATGTCGCAGGCGAGCAGCGGAACGTCCGGCCCGGTGAGCGGGGTGGAGGCATTGGGTGTGGCGACCACCGCCAACGCGCCGTCCGGGCGCTGCACCAGCCACACCCAGCCCGAGCCGAAGCTGGTCAAGGCCACACGATTGAACTCCTGCTTGAAATGCAAGAAGTCGCCGAACGATTTGGCGATGCCCTCGCCCAGCCGCCCAAGCGGCTCCCCGCCAGCGCGCGGACGCAGGCACTGCCAATAGAAATTGTGGTTCCACACCTGCGCGGCGAGATGAAACAACGTGCCCTGCGCCTGGGCGATGATTTCTTCCAGCGTCAGCTCGGCCAATTCGCTGCCTTCCAGGCGCGCGTTGAGCTGTTCGACCTCGCTGCGGTGACAGACGCCGTGATGCGCTTCCAGTGTCGCAGACGACAGATGCGGTTCCAGGGCAGCGCGGGAGTAGGGCAGTGCAACGTGTTCGATCGGCATGATGTCAGTGGCAGCGAAGGGAGTGCGGCGATAGGTCGCGCTGAAGGCTTACAATGCGCGCCTTTGCGGAAGTCTATCCGACCCGGCGGTCGGGCCTGCCGCTCCCAGTCAGGAGAGTCCAATGCCGGTGATGGAACGGATCCAGGCCGAAGTCGAACAACACCCGATCGTGCTGTTCATGAAAGGCACCCCGCAATTTCCGATGTGCGAGTTTTCCAGTCGCGCCGTGCAGGCCCTGGTCGCCGCCGGTGCCGACCAACTGCGCACGGTCAACGTGTTGGAAGAACCCGAAGTGCGCGCCAATCTGCCGCGCTACTCCAACTGGCCCACGTTTCCGCAGCTGTTCATCCATGGCGAGCTGATCGGCGGCTGCGACATCACGCTGGAGCTGTTCGAAGCCGGCGAGCTCAAGCGCATCGTCAGCGAGGCGTACCAGCCGTGAGTTCGGTGCAGGCCCAGTCGCAGTCGGCTGCCTTGTCGGGACGTGTCGTGCTGATCACCGGCGCCGCTGGTGGCCTCGGCGCCGCTGCGGCGCAGGCATGCGCGGCGGCAGGCGCCACGGTGGTCCTGCTTGGTCGCAAGGTGCGCCCGCTGGAACGCATCTACGACGCGGTTGCAGCGCTGGGTGACGAGCCGCTGCTATATCCGCTGGATCTGGCCGGCGCCACGCCGGACGACTACGCCACGCTTGCGCAACGGTTGCAGACCGAACTTGGTGGCCTGCATGGCCTGCTGCACTGCGCCGCCGACTTTTCCGGCCTGACGCCAACCGAACTCGTCTTACCTACCGATTTCGCACGCACCTTGCACGTCGACCTGACCGCGCGCGCCTGGCTGACCCAGGCATGCTTGCCGCTGTTGCGGCAGCAGGACGATGCGGCAGTCGTCTTCGTGGTGGACGACCCCGCGCGTGTGGGTCAGGCCTATTGGGGAGCGTATGGCGCCGCCCAGCATGCGCAGCGCGGCTTGATCGCCACCTTGCATCATGAAACCGCCGCCGGCCCGGTGCGCGTCAGCGGCCTGCAGCCCGGCCCGATGCGCACCGCATTGCGCGCACGCGCTTTCACCCATCACGAAGACAACGACGCGGTCGATGCCGCACGTTACGCCCCTGCGTGCGTCGGCGTACTGTCAGCCGCGGGGGCGACGCATCGCGGTGCGATCTGGAGTCCGCCGGTATGACCATTCTTTCCGCGGCGCTGCTGCTGTTCCTGATTCTCGACCCGCTGGGCAACATTCCAGTGTTTCTCAGCGTGCTCAAGCCGCTGCCGCCCAAGCGCCAGCGCTTCGTGCTTGCGCGTGAACTGCTGATCGCGCTGTGCGTGTTGATGGCGTTCCTGTGGGGCGGCAAGTACGCGCTGGAGCTGATGCACCTGCGGCAGGAATCGGTGGCCATTGCCGGCGGCATCGTGCTGTTTGTGATCGGCATCCGCATGATCTTCCCGCGGCCCGAGGGCCTGATGGGCGAAATCCCCGACGGCGAGCCCTTCATCGTGCCGCTGGCCATCCCGCTGGTGGCCGGCCCGTCCGGCATGGCCGCGGTGATGCTGATGGGCAGCAACGAGCCCACGCGGCTGTGGGACTGGAGCCTTGCGCTGATGATCGCCTGGATCGGCGCCTCGTCGATCCTGGCCGCCGCGCCGCTGTTGTACAAACTGCTCGGCCACCGCGCCCTGACGGCCATCGAGCGCCTGATGGGCATGCTGCTGGTCGCCATCTCGGTACAGATGTTCCTGGACGGCCTGGGCACGTACTTCAAGCTGCCGGTGTCGATATAGCGCAGCTCTCGGCGGCTTGCCGATTACCTCGGGGTATGGCCGCAATGTGCGCCGATGGGCTAGGTCTCAACCCGCACTGGCGTGGTTTACGTGCTCGCGGCCCATGGTTCCAGCGACTGACTAGCGCAACGTGGCGCCCAGACAGTCGCGGTGCCACGTGATGGTTTCTGGACGATGGGGACGGGTCGCCCTTGGCCGCTGGCGACTGTCTTGAGGTCGATCGGTCAGTGAAGCAAGACGGCAAGTGGAGTGTCATAGTCGGCGGAGTGCATGGCCATGTGGCAACCCCATGTGCGGCACGCATGCATTGGCCGAAGGCAGGCGTTTGGGCCTGTTGATCGTATCTGCCGACTCGGCAGCTCCAAAGGCGCGACGTGCGTCTCGCTCCGGTTGCGATCTTGCACGATTTGGCGACTCCGCCTTTACCTTCGCAATTCATGTAGCAGCGCGCGAAGTTTGTCACGCCGCCGTCACAATCAGGCCTTAGCGTGTTAATCTGTTGTTAACCGTTGCGGCAGCAACCAGTCGCGCGGCAAGGGACCCCAGATCATCGGCAGCCCACCCCCGGGAACGGTTGGGCTGACTGCGCCTTTTTGTCACTGCCCAACCTGTATCGAGGCTACCGAAATGACCCACCCCCGTTATCTCCGCATGTCCAAGCTGACGCTTGGCCTTGTCGCCGCGCTCGCCGCCGCTCCTGTGTTTGCGCAAAGCACCTCGGCTGGCGTCGCCGGCCTGGTGACCGGCAGCGGCGGCCAGCCCGTCCCGAACGCCGAAGTCACCATTACGCACGTGGAGTCCGGAACGGTCAGCCGCGCCACCACCGATGCCAGCGGACGCTATAACGCGCGCGGCTTGCGTGTGGGCGGCCCGTACACCATCACCATCACCGCCTCGGGCGCTGGCAACACCACCCGCGAAGGTGTGTATCTGAATCTGGACAAGGTCAACCAGGTCGATGCCGCCCTGGGCGGCGATCTGGCGACGCTTGGCACCGTGCAGGCGATCGCCGGCAACTACGGCTCGGCCATTTTCAGCGCCAACAAGATGGGCACCGGCACCAACGTGACCCGCGAAGAAATCGAGTCGCTGCCGTCGATCAACCGTAACCTGCAGGACTATGTGCGCCTGGATCCGCGCGTTGCGCAAACCGACAAGGCGCGCAACGAAATCTCCATCGCCGGCCAGAACCCGCGCTACAACGCGATCCGCGTCGACGGCATCAGCACCAACGACGCCTTCGGCCTGGAATCCAACAGCCTGCCGACCCCGCGCCAGCCGTTCTCGATGGACGTCATCGATGAAATCTCGGTGGACGTAGCGAACTACGACGTCACGATCAGTGGCGGCACCGGGGGCGTGATCAATGCCGTCACCAAATCGGGTACTAACGAATTCCACGGCTCGGTCTACGGCACATATCGCGAGAACGATTGGTCGGGCAAGAACCAGAACAATATCCGCCCGCAGCTGTTCGACAACGAAGCGACGTATGGTCTGACCCTGGGTGGCCCGATCGTCAAGGACAAATTGTTCTTCTTCGCGAACTACGAGAAGTACAAGGGCAAGGGCGTGTTTACCGGTAACAGTGGCTACGGTCCGACCGGTTCTGGTGCCAGCAATGAAGTCGGTATTACCCAGGCGCAGGTCGATCAGGTGATCGATATCTCGCGCAATGTCTATGGCTTCGACCCAGGGACCCTGGCCTTGCCGGCATTGGATTCTGATTCGGAAGAGAAGGGCTTCAAGCTGGATTGGAACATCAGCGACAAGCATCGTGGTTCGTTCCGCTATGGCAAGTCCGAGCAGAGCACGGCCAATCTCAACGGTTTCGGCAACAACCAGCTGGCGTTGAACTCGTACCATTATGTGCGCGACTTCGAACTCGAGACCTACACCGGTCAGTTGTTCAGCGACTGGACCGATACCTTCTCGACCGAAGCCAAGGTGTCGTATCGCGATTACTCGGCAGTTCGTACTGCGGCATCGCAGTTGCCGGCTATCGCTGTGCGTTTCGGCAACAACACCTTAAACCTCGGTACTGAGGCCAATACCCAGGCTAACGAGTTGCGTACCGAAACCTGGAACGCGTTCTTCGCCGGCACGCTGTTCTTGAACGACCACACGGTCAAGTTCGGGTTCGACTACGAAGACAACGACATCTACAACTTGTATGGGCCGCGTGTCTTCGGTAGCTACACCTTCAATTCGGTTGCCAATTACCAGGCAAATTTGCCGAACGCGTATCGTTACTCGTATTCGCCCACCGGGATCGACAATATCGCTGCGAAGTGGGGCATGCGGAACGTGGGCGTGTTCTTGCAGGATTCTTGGGCCGTCAATAGCAACCTGACAATGAACTTCGGCCTGCGTTATGACGAGCCGATGGTGAAGAACTCACCGCAGTTCAACCAGGCTGCGTTCAACGCATTCGGTCTCCGCAATGATGAAACCATTGACGGCAACGGCTTGTGGCAGCCGCGCTTTGGTTTCAACTACACCTTCGATGCAGATCGTCCTACCCAGCTGCGTGGCGGCGTTGGTCTGTTCCAGGGTGCTGCCGCGTCGGTTTGGTTGTCCAACCCGTATTCCAACACTGGTTTGGCTTATACCGATTACAACTTCAACAACGCGTCCAACAGTGGTATCCGCTTCACGCCGGATATCAACAACCAGCCGCGCGGAACATCGGGCGCCACGCAGTCGGTCGACTTTGTTGACAAGGATCTGGGTCAGCCGGCCGTTTGGAAAGCAAACCTCGCGTTCGATACCGAGTTGCCGTGGTACGGCATCGTCGCCTCGATGGAAGGTGTGGTGACCAAGGTCAAGGAAGCGATTTATTACCAGCAGCTCAATCTTGGTAATCCGACGGCAGTTGGCCAGGATGGTCGTGATATCTACTGGAATGCCAATGGCCGCAATCCGGCTAACTGGAATTCCCTCGGTAATGCCTGTCTTCGTGAGACCGGCGTGGCGGCTGGTTCGTCATGTGTGAACAGCGGTACCGATATCCGTGCTGGTCGCAACACGAGCTTCAACGATGCCATCATCGCGCGCTCCACCGATCAGGGTGGCTCGCAGAGTTTCACTGTCGGCTTGAACAAGCCTTTCAATGACAGCGACTGGTCGTGGAGTTTGGCTTACACCTACTCGAACGCGAAGGAAGTCAGTGGTCTGACCAGTTCCACTTCGAGTTCGCAGTTGCTCAACACCGCAACCTTCCAGGCGAATGAAGAGGTCAATGCAACCTCCGCGTACGAAATTAAGGACAGTTTCCTGGGTACGCTGCAGTGGAAGCATAATTTCTTCGGGGATTTTGCAACGAAGGTCGGTCTTGTGTATCAAGGCCGCAGCGGTCGTCCCTACAGCTATACGTTCGACAACGACGCCAATGGCGACGGTCGCTCCAACGACCTGTTGTACATCCCCGCGGCGCGTGGCGATGTGCTGTTCCGTAACGCGGCTGAAGAAAACGCGTTCTGGAACTACGTCAACAACGACCAGTACTTGTCCACGCACAAGGGCCAGGTTGCCGGCCGCAATGCGGTACGTAATTCGTGGGTCAACCAATTCGATCTGCACATTGAGCAGGAGCTTCCTGGCTTCTTCGATGGCAACAAAGCGCAGATCTGGGTCGACGTCATGAATGTCGGCAATCTGCTCAACAAAAAATGGGGTCGCGTCGATGAGTACGCATTCCCGGGCTTCAAGGGCGTTGCTGAATACGGCGGTATCGATGCAGCAACTGGCAAGTACGTTTACCGCTTCAACGAGCCGGATGCCGCGACCATCTACGACGACAAGGGCATCTCCCGCTGGGCGCTGCAGCTGGGCTTCCGCTACCAGTTCTAAAGCCGGCTAGCGTGTCGATGTTTGCAAAAACGGCCGGGGTCTCCCGGCCGTTTTCTTTTGTGCGGGTGAGTACGCTAAAGTTCCGTGCATACGACAGGAGCATGCTATGGAACTCAGCAGTACGGCAGCACGGGCGCTGCCGGTGGTGGATGCGCGGATCTACCCGCGTGGTGGTCTGGATGTGTTGTCCAAGGCAGAAGTAGCCCGGTTGCGGGACGCATCCAGTGGTGGCATGCATGAGCTGTTGCGCCGTTGCGCGCTGGCCGTGCTGACCAGCGGAAGCGCATCGGACGACCCGCGCGCCGCACGCGATCTCTACCCGGATTTCGATATCCAGGTGAACCAGCAGGATCGCGGCATCCGCATCGATCTGACCAACGCGCCGGCAATGGCTTTCGTCGATGGCGAGATCATCCGCGGCGTGGCGGAGCTGTTGTTTGCCGTCGTGCGCGACCTCGCTTACATGGCCATCGAGCTCGAAGCGCAACGCGCCGATCTGGACACCAGCGAAGGCATCACCAATGCCGTGTTCGGTCAGCTGCGTAATGCGCGCATCCTGCAGCCGCTGGACCCGAACCTGGTCGTGTGTTGGGGCGGCCATTCCATCTCGCGCGACGAATACCTGTACACCAAGCAGGTCGGCTACGAGCTCGGCCTGCGCGGGCTGGATATCTGCACCGGCTGCGGCCCAGGCGCCATGAAGGGTCCGATGAAGGGCGCCACCATCGCGCATGCCAAGCAGCGCAAGCACAATACCCGCTACATCGGGGTCACCGAGCCCGGCATCATCGCCGCCGAATCGCCGAACCCGATCGTCAACCATCTGGTGATCATGCCGGACATCGAGAAGCGCCTCGAGGCCTTCGTCCGCATCGGGCACGGCATCCTGGTATTCCCGGGCGGCGTCGGCACCGCGGAGGAAATTCTCTACCTGCTCGGTATCCTGCTACGCGAAGAAAACGCGGACGTGCCGTTCCCGCTGATCCTCACTGGCCCAACCATCGCGGCGCCGTACTTCGAGCAGATCGACCGTTTCATTCGCCTCACCCTGGGGGAGGCTGCCGCCTCGCGCTACGAGATCATCGTCGGCGACCCAGTCGCCGTGGCGCGCCGCATGGCCGAAGGGGTGCACGCAGTGCGCGCGCACCGCAAGGACCAGAAAGACTCGTATTACTTCAACTGGTCCGTGCACATCCCGCTCGAGTATCAGCAACCGTTCGAGCCCAGCCACGAAGCGATGGCCGCACTGGACCTGCACCACGGCCGCCCGGCGCCGGCCCTGGCCGCCGACCTGCGCCGCGCCTTCTCCGGCATCGTGGCCGGCAACGTCAAGGAAGACGGCATGCGTCGCATCGAGGAATTCGGCCCCTTCGAAATCCACGGCGACCCCGAGATCATGCAGGCCCTGGACGAACTCCTGCGCGGCTTTGTCGAGCAGCGCCGAATGAAGATCTCTGGGGACTATCGGCCTTGTTATCGGGTGGTGACCTAAGGATTTGCAGAGTTACGGGCTGGCCGACGTCGTTCGTCGGCCATTTTTACCGCCCATCCGCGGCCGATTGCGTCGGGTGTGAACTTTGACGAAGCTGCTAGGGCCAACGCTGGGGAGCGTCTTAATGCCTGTTGTCCGTTCACGCGGGTTCACTCTGATTGAACTCATGGTCACTATCGCTGTGCTTGCGATCATGGCCGCCATCGCTTACCCGAGCTTCCAGGGAGTCTTGCGATCAAACCGGGTGGCTGCCGCCAACAACGAGCTCATTGCTCTTCTGAATCTTTCGAGAAGCGAGGCCATCCGCAACGGTCAAGGCGGAGGCATCTGTGGCAGCTCTAACGGGAGTAGCTGCGACGGCAACTGGAGTGGGGGAGTCATGGCTTGGAGCGACACCAACGGGAACGGCGGCTTTGACGCCGGGGAAACGGTGCTGCGCTACTCGACCGGCAATCCCTTGCTTGTTGTCCAGGGGCCAACCAGCGGGACGGTAATTGCCTTCGATGCCCGTGGTCGACGCCGTGCAGCTGCAGACCAGCAAGTCACTCTCCGGCCGGATCAGTGCGGTAGTCAGCCCCTGAGGCGGTCATTAACCGTGAATGCATCCGGGCAAATTCGTAGCAAAAAAGAGACCTGTGTATGAGGAAGCTTGCTCGCTTCAACGCGCGGCCGTCGCGGGGCTTCACTTTGATCGAAGTGCTGATCGCCATTCTTGTGCTGGCCTTCGGTTTACTTGGGTTCGCATTGCTGCAGACCATGAATGTACGGTTCGTACAAAGTGCAAATTACCGGACGCAAGCAACCAATCTCGCATACGACCTTATCGATCAAATGCGATCAAACCGGTACCTGGTGACGCAATACACTGCTGCTACGTTCGCTGCCGGTTCTGTTACCCCGGCGGGTGCTTGTGCTTACCCCACCGGCACTGCGGTTCCTGTCGCTCAAAACATTGCGCGATGGCAGTGTCAGGTCGCAAAAGCGTTGGGAGATAAAGCTGCGGCTACGGTCACTTATGTAAATGGAGTGGCGACAGTGTCGATCAGCTGGGGCGATCAGCGTTGGGATAAGGATAATCCCGACACCATTACAAGTTTTGCCTTGCGTACGGAGATTTGACTGCGATGAGTATGTATAGGCGCAATGCGGGTGTGTCCCTGATCGAGCTCATGATTGCGATGGTGATCGGGCTGGTGCTGCTGTTGGGCGTCATCCAGGTTTTTTCCGCATCGCGTACTGCTGCACAGCTATCCGAGGGTGCCTCGCGCGCTCAGGAGAATGGGCGCTTCGCGCTGGATTATCTGGCGCGTGATATCCGGATGGCTGGGCACTTTGGATGCGTCAACGATCAGGCGCAGTTTGTGAAGGGGCAAGGCGATCCACGGGTCAATCTTTCTGCCACAACGGGGAGCGGCACACCTCTTGACTTTTCTGTATCAATTCAAGGATACGAGGCGCCGGGTACTTCTCCGGGGCAAGCGGTCACTATCGGGGCGAGCGCAGGTTCTTTCACTGGATTGCCTGCGGCAATCCAGAACCTCAGTCCAGCGCCACGAGCGGGTAGCGATATCATCGTCTTGCGTTTTCTTTCCGCCGAGGGGGTTCCTGCAACGGGCATCGTGGCGGCGGGTTCCAATACGACATTGACAATGGATGCCACCCGTTGGGCGCGGCTGACGGATGATG
Organism: Xanthomonas sp. DAR33341; assembly: GCF_003992815.1. Taxonomy (NCBI): domain Bacteria; kingdom Pseudomonadati; phylum Pseudomonadota; class Gammaproteobacteria; order Lysobacterales; family Lysobacteraceae; genus Xanthomonas; species Xanthomonas sp. DAR33341. The sequence goes on from NZ_QEYV01000038.1 coordinate 218,886, forward strand.
GCGTTGCCGCACCGACCCTGTTCGGAATTGCCGATTGCGCGCACGCCGACGTTTTTGCCGGCACGACCACGGCCGGAACCGTGGTGGCCTCAGGAGTCAACCTGTCCGGCCGATATGTCGTACAGCCCACCGGGCAGACCATGGTTTACCGTGCCGAATCGCTTGTCTACTACGTCGCCAACAATCCAGATACAGGAGAGCCTGCGCTGCGCCGGGCTCGGGCCGGAGGTAATGGCCAATACACCAGTGAAGAACTGGTAGAAGGCATCGAAAGCCTGCAATTCCTTTATGGACTGGACACTACCGAAACAATTGCGACGCAGACCCCTCCCGTTGGAAACATCACCGTGCAGAGGGTTGCCAGCGATGTTGCCGTTACCACCGATGCAGCAGCCGCTAATCAATGGCGGCGGGTCGGTCAGGTACAGGTCGGCGTTCTTGCGCGCAGTCCGACTCCTGCTGCCGCAGCAGCGCAGCGTACCGAAAATCGTCTTGGCGTATTGGGAGTAACGGTGATCCCGCCTACGACCAACGATGGACGATATCGAGCCAGCTATGAACTTTCCGTGGCTCTCCGTAACCGATTGTTCGGAAATTGATCATGAGAATGCTACCCGTGTTCGAAGAGCGCATGATGTCAAGAGTCGGACCTGGACGGGAAAAGGGTGCTGTCCTATATGTTGCGCTGATAATTTTGGTGCTATTGGCATTAATCGGTATCGCAGGCATTCAAGTCTCCGGCATGCAGGAGAAGATGGCGTCGAATTACCGGGCAGTGAATCGTGCGTTCGAGGAGGCAGAGGGAACCGTTAGAAACGCCGAGAATTCTGTGGAGAAAATCTCCAATCGAACCACGTCTTCGAGCGATACCTCTGGTCTGGTGGCTTCGGGCGACATCAAGCGGGTATGCGACGATGGCTTCGATCCGATGCAATGGGCCCAGGCGCAGACATCCAATCGTGCTGTCAATGTCCGTCAGATCGATCAATGTATCCAGGGCGAAGCAAACATCGGGATGGGCCAGCCAGTCGATCCGGCATCTCCGGTTTTTCAAATCACAGGTGTTGCTGCCGATGACAACGACAATGCCAGTTCCGAAGCGGCGATAGATACCGTTTTCAAACTCTGAAGAAACGCACATGACAGCTCACAGAAAAAAAGTGGTCCTTGCTTCGGCACTGACGGGTGCGGTTGGGTTGGGGTTCTTCATCTACACCTTGATTGCTGCGCAGGGACAGGGCGTACTGGCTCAGGCGCCGATGAACGACCAGGTGCAGACGCCTCCCGCGTTCATCATGGCGGTGGATGACTCGGGCTCGATGACATTTCAGACTCAGTTTCCGGGACAGGATGGTCAGGGATGCTGGAGCACGGCCAGGCAAAGCTTCTTTTCTGCTCAAGGCGCATTGAACACCGAGGATTCGCCAAGCGTGGGGTGTGGTTACAACCATGTCCTGCCCGGCGTTCGTATCGATGAAAACCGTCGCGGCATCCCACCCCTGGACAGCCTTGGGTTTGCGCGCTCTGCTGCCTACAACCCCACCTATTACGATCCTGTGGTCAAATACGACCCGTGGATAAATAACGATGGGAATCCTTTCCCTCAGGCGGATTTGGTCAATACGCGGATCAACCCGCTCCAGGCAGGTGCCACTGTAGCGCTTGCCTCCAACTATATGGGGGATGATTTCAGCAGCAGTTTCAGAATTCAGAACGGAATGGTGCTCCCTCGCGGTACGGGATACAAGCAGCGTTTCCAGGATAACAATGGCAATCTCTACTTCGGAAATGAACAGGTAACGACTTCCGACGTAACCTGGAATGGTGGTTCGCAGACGCTGCTGATCAGGTTCTGGCCGGCGACCTTCTTTGTGCCTTATACAAGCGACACGGACGCCAGGCCGCTTCTCGCTGGCGCTGCCGCTTACGATGCGGTCCAGCGTGATCGGGTGCGTAATGTATGTGGTACCGGCTGCGATATGTGGAAGTACACAATAAAGGCCGCAAATACTGATGCCCTTCAAAACTTTGCAAATTGGTTTTCATTCTATGGAAATCGAAATCGAGCCATCATTGCTGGCATGACCAGGTCGTTGGCTAACGTCAATAATATGCGGGTTGGTTTTTTCAGGATCAACCAGAACGCAAGTTATGACTCGGTCAATGAAAAATTGCCCATGCGCGACATGGGTACGCAGAGCGAGAAGACCGCCCTATATAATTCGATTCTAGCCCTGCCCGCTAGTGGCGGCACGCCAAATCGGCAGGCGGTCAACGCGGCTGGTATCCAGTTTCAGCGGACTGATAGTGCGGCTCCTGTCCAGTTGGCATGCCAAAAAAATGCGGTCATGCTGTTTACGGATGGATACAGCAATCAGGATGGCCCATCCGTAAGTAACGCGAGCGGCGACGGGAATATGGGAATTCCTTTTGCCGACGCGTACGACAACACCATGGGCGACATTGCTGCCAAGTATTATAATAATATTAACGGTGGCTCTCCCATTCGAGCGGATATGCCGTCTGGCTTGGTGCCCGTTCCAAGCTCATGCAACACCGCTAATGCAAGTGTGAGGTTGGATTGTCAGAAGAATCTGCATGTTAACTTCTATGGCATCACGCTGGGTGCGCGCGGTGATCTTTTCAACCCAAATGTTGTACAGGACGCGTACACGACACCGGCGATTTACCAAAACTGGCCGCCGCGCGAGAACGATGAGCGAAGCACTGTCGACGATATCTGGCATGCGGCTACGAACACGCGCGGCCAGTACATCAATGCCCGGACCCCGGCTGAAATCACTCAAGCAATGCGACGTGTGCTTTCGTCGGTGACGGCGGGCTCTTCGCCTTCAGGGACGCTGGCTCAAAGTGGTGCCCGTATCGGCGTGGGATCCTTCTCGGTTGCCCCGAACTATGAAATTGCAAATGAGGGCACCGACTGGTTTGGGCGGCTCACCGGGTACACTGTCTCGGTCAACCCGCAGACCCGCGTGGCGGTCAGCACTGCTGCATGGGAAGCTAGCGCGCGCATGCCGTCCGCTGCGGCTCGTAATGTGCTGGTGAGCAAAGCCGGGGTGGTTTCGGCGTTCAACGAGACGAATATCTCTTTGTCGGATCTGTGCACCAAGTCGACTGCACTCTACCCGGGCATGTCCCTGTGCACTGCTTCGGATCTTGCAACTCTTGGAGCGAATGCAGCGACGGCGACCGCATATCTGCGCGGGGACGCGTCTGGAGAAGTGCGAAGCGGAGGTCGCTTGCGTGACCGAACGACCGTTCTGGGCGACATCGTCAACTCGACTCCCGTGATCAGTTCTCCACTGGATGATTATGGTTACGGCAGCCTGCCGGGCAACCCGGGGGCTACCTATCAGGCCTATTTGAATACGAAAAAGGCCGGCCGTAACTATATGGTCTATGTGGGGGCCAATGATGGAATGCTGCACGGTTTCGACGGTGGTATGAATGGCGATGGCGTTATGGCCTCCAACGGCGGGGTCGAGCGTTTTGCATATATCCCGTCGACCGCACTGGGCCATATGGGCAATCTGCTCTTGCCGTATGACCCGGCCAATCAAAGCGATCAGAAATTCGGTCACCGCTACTATGTCGATGGACCCTTGGCCATCTCCGACACGTACTATGGCGGCGCATGGAAAACCAGCCTAGTCGGCACTGCTGGCGCTGGCGGCCGAAGCGTTTTTGCGATGGACGTCACGACGCCTACCAGTGTGACGGCGGCCAGCCGGCTTTGGGAGATCAGCGATCTCGACAGCTCGTTGTCCGCTGCGATACGTGCCAATATCGGATTTGTGCTCGGCAAGCCGGTCATCGTGCCGATCTTGAGTTCGAATGGCACGGTGACCTGGAAGGCGGTCTTCGGCAATGGCTACAACAGCGCTAGCGGGAAAGCCGTCCTGTTTCTTGTAGATATCAAGACAGGTACGCCGACCGTAACCATGATCGAAGCTGCCGAGAGCGGCAGTACTGTTTCCGGTAGCAACGGTTTGGGCAATATCGTGGTTGTTGATCGGTGGGGCGGCACGGGCCAGACGCAAAGGGTGCGTGATGGCTACGCAGATACTGTCTATGCTGCCGATCAAAAGGGAGCTATCTGGAAATTCGATTTGCGCAACACCACGACTGCGCTGACGGTCCCGCTGTTCACCAGTCGCACGTCTGTGGAGAATGGCGCGACATACCGGCAGCCGATCACGGGTGGCTTGGTGGCCAGTGCCGGTGAAAATGGTGGTGTGACGTTGTTCTTCGGTACTGGCAGCTTCTCTTTCCAGAACGACCCGTTCGATACAGCGATCCAGTCCCTCTATGGCATCAACGACGTCTCTGCGGGAAGCGTCACCAGCACGATTACGCGTTCGAACCTTCAGGCCAACTCGATCGCCACCTCTGGTACATCTCGCAGTCTGGTGATGGGCTCCAGTGTGGCAGGCGGGCAGGGGTGGTATGTGGATCTGCCGGCTGGCGAGCGTATGGTGGGAAATCCTAGTGTCGCGTCGGGTATCGTTTTCATACCCACTTATGTCCCCAATCCCAACAGCGTGGGTTGCGCATCCCAGGGGAGCAACTGGCTGTTTGGCTTGAACACCCGCACAGGTGGTGCGGCGCTGGATGTCGCAAGAAACGGCTCTCCCTCCGGGGCAGCTTTTGCCTCCGGGACTGCGGCGACGTCGTTGACCACGCAGGGGACGACACCCGTGAAAGACGTGGGTGTTTCAGCGATTCCACGCTTGACTCCCTCCGAGACGGGCGGGTCTCTGCCGCCCGGCGGTAGCTCTTGCTGGATGGTGATCAATGTGGCTGGCGCGCAGCCGATGTATGTTCCTTATCCCTGCGGAAGACAGTCGTGGAGGCAGATCCAGTGACGATGCTATTCGAACGTTCCCGTGCAAGAGTTATGAAGCGCGCTGCGGCGCAAGTGCGTGGCTTTACGCTCATTGAGCTGATGATTGTGGTTGCGGTGGTTGCAATCTTGTCAGCGATTGCGTACCCCAGTTACACCGAGCATGTGCGGAAGTCGAGGCGCGCACAGGCAAAGGTTGACCTGGTGGAATATGGGCAGCTGGCAGAGCGGTTCCACACGGTCCAGAACACTTACTCGGGCTTTACTCTGCCGACGAACGTGTCGCCGCGTGAGGGAGGGACGGCGGCTTATACTCTTGCCTTGACGCAGCAGACGCAGTCCGGATATGTCATCACGGCAACGCCGGCTGCTGCCCAGGCCGCCGACAAGTGCGGCACCTTGAGCATCGATCAGGCGTCTCGCAAGACCAACTCAAGGGGCACCAAATCGGATTGTTGGTAGTGGAAAAAAGCGTCTGAAGGGTGTTGCATCGGGTCTGGATCCTGCTACAATGCGGACCCCGCCCGAATAGCTCAGCCGGTTAGAGCACTTGACTGTTAATCAGGGGGTCGTTGGTTCGAGTCCAACTTCGGGCGCCAAGATGTTCAAAAAGCCGCGACGTGTCGCGGTTTTTTTTGCCTCGTCATCGGGCTGTGCAGCCGGTAGGGCTGGTGTAGCGCACGGTGCGTGCCCTTCCGGAGTTGTTGACCACCACGTCAGCGAGTCGCCTGGCGTTGCTGCAGAGGCTGATAGTGATGTTCGTGCCGCTGCTACGGCCGTTCGGCAGGAAACGAACGATTGATCGTCCAGCTGTGCTGACGATATCGATGCCGCCGGTGGCGAAGTCGTGCTCCACTCTGACCACGGATGCGGCGCTTGGCGGCTGCCCGTCGCGCCCTGGATCCTTAAAGAGGATCCATCCTTGGCTCCAGATGCGATCTGTTCGGCAACGTGTGCCGTCCACGGAGGGGCAAAGGCTGATGGGCTCGCCTTGGGTAACGGCAAGACTTCTGGCCATCGCAAGGTGCGCAGTCAGCAGGTGCACGCGGGTAGCCGCTCGCTGCCACTCGATGAGGCTTTTGAAGCTGGGCATGCCGATGGCTGCGCTGATTCCGATGATCGCCATCACGATGAGCAACTGGGCTGCGGTGTACCCTCTCGCGCTCGAATAGCCTGCTGCGTCCATTGCGCGTCTCCTTGAAGTGGAGCAAGCAGTCTCAACATCGGTTGCTTGCAAGGTAACGCTGCCTCCACTTGCATGGCTGTCAGGGTTCTACCGATGCTGGCCTCCGTAAATTCGTGCAGCCTCCCCGAGATCCGCTCCATGACCGACCGTTTTCAGCTCGTATCCCCTTATTCGCCAGCGGGCGACCAGCCTGCAGCCATCGACAAGCTGGTCGCCAACTTCGAGGCTGGCTTGGCCAAGCAGACCTTGTTGGGTGTAACGGGCTCGGGCAAGACCTACACCATTGCCAATGTGGTCCAGCAGGTGCAGAAGCCGACGCTGGTGATGGCGCCGAACAAGACGTTGGCGGCGCAGCTGTACGGCGAGTTCAAGTCGTTCTTCCCGCATAACGCAGTCGAGTACTTCGTCAGCTACTACGACTACTACCAGCCGGAGGCTTATGTGCCGTCGTCTGACACCTTCATCGAGAAGGACAGTTCGATCAATGAACACATCGAGCAGATGCGCTTGTCGGCGACCAAGACCTTGCTGTCTCGGCGCGATTCGCTGGTGGTGGCGACGGTGTCGGCGATCTATGGCCTTGGCGCGCCGGAGGACTACCTATCGCTGCGTCTGATCCTGTCGGTTGGCGAGCACATCGATCAGCGCCAGTTGATCCGCCATCTCACCGATTTGCAATACACCCGCAACGAGTTCGAACTGACGCGCGGCGCCTTTCGCGTGCGCGGCGAGGTGTTGGATGTGTTCCCGGCCGAGTCGGATACCGAAGCCTTGCGCATCGAGTTGTTCGATGGCGACATCGAACAACTGACGTTGTTCGATCCGCTCACTGGCGAAACCTTGCGCAAGTTGCAGCGCTACACCGTATACCCGAAAACCCATTACGCCACGACGCGTGAGCGTACCTTGAGTGCGGTGGACACCATCAAGGAAGAGCTGAAAGAGCGCCTGGAGCAACTCTACGCGCAGAACAAGCTGGTCGAGGCGCAACGCCTAGCGCAGCGCACGCAATTCGATCTGGAAATGATGGCCGAGGTTGGGTTTTGCAACGGTATCGAAAACTACTCGCGGCATCTCACCGGCAAGGCGCCGGGAGAGCCGCCGCCGACCTTGTTCGACTACCTGCCGCCCGACGCACTGCTGGTCATCGACGAGTCGCATGTGACGATCCCGCAGATCGGTGCGATGTACAACGGCGACCGTTCGCGCAAGGAAACGCTGGTGGAGTTCGGTTTTCGGCTGCCCTCCGCACTGGACAACCGTCCCTTGCGTTTCGAAGAGTGGGAGGCGCGTTCGCCACGCAGCATCTACGTTTCGGCAACGCCCGGTCCTTACGAGGTGCGCGAGTCGGCTGGCGAAGTCACGGAGCTGGTGGTGCGCCCGACCGGGTTGATCGACCCGGTCGTGGAGATCCGCCCGGTCGGCACACAGGTCGACGACCTGATGTCCGAAGTCCACGAGCGCATCAAGCTTGGCGATCGCGTATTGGTGACCACGTTGACCAAGCGCATGGCCGAAAACCTCACCGAGTACCTGGGCGAACACGGGATTCGGGTGCGCTACCTGCATTCGGATATCGACACCGTCGAGCGCGTGGAAATCATTCGCGATCTGCGTCTGGGCAAGTTCGATGTACTCGTGGGCATCAATCTGCTGCGCGAGGGTTTGGACATGCCGGAAGTCTCGCTGGTGGCGATCCTGGACGCCGACAAGGAAGGCTTCCTGCGGTCGACCGGTTCGCTGATCCAGACCATTGGCCGTGCCGCACGCAATCTGCGCGGCAAGGCCATCCTGTATGCCGACAAGATGACGCGTTCGATGCAGGCGGCGATCGACGAGACCGATCGTCGCCGTGAGAAGCAGGTCGAGTACAACCTGGAACATGGCATCACTCCGAAATCCGTCGAGCGGCCGATCGCCGACATCATGGAAGGCGCGCGCGACGATGCGGCCGAGAAGAAGTCGGGCAAGGGCCGTTCGAAATCACGCCATGTAGCCGAGGAGGCGCCCGATTACCGTGCCATGAAGCCTGCGGAAATCGCTGGCAAGCTCAAGAGCCTGGAGCAGAAGATGTATCAGCACGCAAAGGATCTCGAGTTCGAGGCCGCAGCCCAGATTCGCGACCAGATCCAGAAGTTGAAAGCGGCAAGTCTGGGCTAGGGTAGGGAAGTCTTGGGGCGCGGGGAGGGCTTGTGGTCCTTAAATCCCTGCGCTAGAATGCGCGCCCTGCACAGCGCAATGCTATGCAGCGAACGGGCGGTTAGCTCAGCGGTAGAGCACTACCTTGACATGGTAGGGGTCACAGGTTCGAACCCTGTACCGCCCACCACTCCAAGTCCAGATAGTACAGGGGCTTGAGTGGTTTCAAGATCGGCAGCGACGTTTGCCACTGACACCAAAGTGACCCTGCGCAAAAGTTCTTGCAGCGTGGGCATGTGTCAGCTCGGGTCTGCTGCAATGGAATCCCCACCTTCTTGCGCTGCGCGTTGCGTATCGACTGGCGATGCGGAAACGCGGCACTGGTGTATGGAAGTTGGCTGGTGGCGGTCAAAACGTCGCCGGCGAGGTACGCGGCGATGCTCGAGCGGTGCCAATCGTGCCGCGCCACCTGTCTGATCTACACGTTACGGATGATGCGTGACGCTAGCGACTTCTTGCCCCTATCTGACGGGTGAAGTCCCGATGCCGTTCTCTTCCTCCTATCTTGAAAAAGTGGCTTGATCGATCGTCGCCGGATGTCAGTTGAGCGCCGGGGCTGGTGGGTGCGTTCACTGCGAAGTGGGCGCTTCGTTCGGTAAGCCAGGCTATCGCAGTGCCTTTCCACGCGAAGGCGTAGGCAGTCCAGGTCTTCGGCCGCCCGTACGCGTCTTCGAAAGCGCACCGAGAGTGCCTCGGCTGTGGGAAATACGCGCTCAGCGCGGTTGTTTTGCGGGTCAGCGCTGCCTACCGCAGCCCAGTCAGTCGATATCGCTTTCACCGTCACACGTCTTGCTTTAGCATCGCCACCGCGCTGACGGAAAGGAAGGCTGGCGATGGACGAATATCAGCACACTGTGCTGACCAGGGGTGGGTACCGTGTTGTGGCGATTACGCGTGACGAGGTGTACGCACCCGACGCCGTCGTGGCATACGCCGTTGTGACCGATGCGGGTACGCGAATCACTCCGGATTTGTCCCTCGACCAGGCCAAGGTCTGGATCGATTCGCTGGTGGAGAGCGAGAGTGGCGGGCGCAAGTCCGGCCTTGTCGACCATAAGCCGGTCGTGCGTCGCTAGCCCGCCATCGTGATGCAAGCCTAAGGAGAAGGGCGCATGTCCAAACCAAAAATCATCGCAATTGCCACGCTGGTGGCGGTGCTAGCCGGATATTGCCTGTCCGGCTATCTGACCCTGCTGTTGCTGCGGCTCGACACCGGTCTGTACGGGTGGGACACCTACTACCGCTATTTCAGCGCGCTTGGGTTGCCCCAAGTGGCGCCTTACGCGACCAAGATCAAGATTGCGGGCGTGCTTGGATTCGGGCTGCCGGTGCTGGTCTGGGCGATTGCCGTTGTGCTCATCGTCAAGCCCAAGGCGCGCGCCCTGCACGGTGACGCGCGCTTCGCCGGCGCCGCCGATCTCTCCAAGCACGGGCTGTTCAAGCCCAGCGGAAACGGCATCGTCGTCGGCAAGTTCAACGGCAAGCTGGTGCGATTGAGCGGCCAACAATTCGTGATTCTTGCTGCACCGACGCGCTCGGGTAAGGGCGTCGGTGTCGTCATCCCGAACCTCTTGGAGTATCAAGAGTCGGTCGTGGTCCTGGACATCAAGCAGGAGAACTTCGACCTGACCAGTGGCTGGCGTGCCAGCCAGGGCCACGAGGTCTTCCTGTTCAATCCGTTCGCCGAAGACCGTCGCACGCATCGCTGGAATCCGTTGACCTATGTGTCGAACGATCCCGCATTTCGCGTTTCGGATTTGATGAGCATCGCAGCGATGTTGTACCCGGACGGGTCCGACGACCAGAAGTTCTGGGTGAGCCAGGCGCGCAACGCCTTCATGGCGTTCGCGTTGTACCTGTTCGAAAACTGGGACGAGGAGCTCTCGCTCGGTTTTCCGGGTGGGGCAGGGGCACCCACCTTGGGCGGAATTTATCGCCTTTCGTCGGGTGACGGCACCGATCTCAAGAAATATCTGAAGTCGCTGTCCGAGCGGCGGTTCCTCAGCAGCAACGCCAAGTCGGCCTTTGCCAACCTGCTGTCACAGGCGGATGAGACCTTCGCCTCGATCATGGGCACCTTGAAGGAGCCGCTCAATGCGTGGATCAATCCGGTTCTGGACGCTGCCACCAGTGCGGACGACTTCGTGCTCACGGACCTTCGCAAGAAGAAGATGAGCATCTACATCGGCATCCAGCCCAACAAGCTGGCCGAAAGCCGCCTGATCATCAACCTGCTCTTCAGCCAGATCATCAACCTCAACACCCGCGAACTGCCCAAATCCAACCCTGAGCTCAAGTATCAGTGCCTGCTGCTGATGGACGAATTCACCTCGATCGGCAAGGTGGACATCATCGCGACCGCGGTAGCCTACATGGCCGGCTACAACATCCGCCTGCTGCCCATCATCCAAAGCATGGCCCAGCTGGACGCGACCTACGGCAAAGATCTGTCACGCACCATCATCACCAATCACGCCCTGCAGATCCTTTACGCACCACGCGAACAGCAGGACGCCAACGACTATTCCGAGATGCTGGGATACACCACCATCAAGAAGAAGAACGTCACCAGAGGGCGGGAGACCACCCATAGCGTGTCAGAAGAACGCCGGGCGCTGATGTTGCCGCAGGAGCTCAAGGCGATGGGCAATGAAAAGGAAGTGTTCTTGTACGAGGGAATCCCGCACCCGGTGAAGTGCGACAAGATCCGCTACTACGAGGATCGCCACTTCACTGCGCGCTTGTTGCCGAAAACCGAAGTGAAGACGCTTACCATCAGAGTGTGATTTGTGTCTCGTTTGCAGCGCAGGGCTTGGTGCGCAATTCTTGACGGATCTGCTTGTTAAGGGCAAAGTTAGCAAGAGTCTGCGGTTTAGATCGATGGTCGTAGGGGAGCGGCGCCGGATGGGGCCGTACTGGAGTAAGGCTATGGATGGTTTGTCAGCGTATTCATTTTTTTCAGCAGCACACACTTGCAACTGGGGCGACCCAGCGGGTCGTAGGACTGCGAAAAACGCATCAATAACAAGTTTCCTCCGGTACCCACTGGTGCGCGGAGGCTTAGTGCTGTCCGTCTTAAGCCCGAAATCTCATGAGTTGGAGAAGTCAGAGTGAATCCGATGTATGTGTCCAAGCTGTCGTTGGTGCTAGTGGCTGCAGCATTGGTAGGCGCGTGCGCGACCAAGCCTGCTCCTGACTTTGGTGGTCGTTGGAAGCACGTCAACCACTTTGACGAGGCGCCCACCGAAATCCCGCTCTACACCTCGTACACGTATCAGGCCACGCCCATGGACGGCACGCTGAAGACCATGCTGGAGCGCTGGGCGGCGGATTCCAATATGCAGTTGTCCTACAACTTGCCATCGGACTACACCTTGATCGGGCCAGTTTCCGCAATCAGCACGACCAGCGTCCAACAGGCTGCCACCGAGCTGAGTGCCGTGTACGCAGCCCAAGGAGTCTCGGTGTCGGTTTCTGCCAACAAGTTGCTGGTCCAACCAGTGCCGGTGTCGTCTGGCGCCAAGCTCTAAGGGCTGCCGTCTGCGTGATGCCTTCGGGCATCGAGGCTTCGGTATTCCTACCTTCTCAAGTACCCGCGACGCGTTGCGGCGATAGTTTCAGGCCTGACAAGGCCTCACGGTGACGGATCTAGACATGTTGCGTAAGAAGGTCAGTGAAAAGGACGGTTCCGCCCAAGTAGGCGCGGCCGTTCAAAAAGCGGTGAATTACGAGGTCAGCATTGCCGACCTCGCGCGCCGCAGCGAAAAGCGTGCCTGGATCGTGGCGACCCTGTCGATGCTCGTCACCGTCATGACAGCGGGCGGCTACTACTACATGCTGCCGCTGAAGGAGAAAGTGCCGTATCTCGTCATGGCAGATGCGTATTCGGGTACTAGCACCATCGCCAAGCTTGAGCCCAACTTCGGTGGTCGAGCAATCAGCACCAGCGAGGCGCTGGCGCGTAGCAATATCGCGCGTTTCATTATTGCGCGTGAGTCGTTTGATCTTTCCATTATTGGTCAGCGTGACTGGAACACGGTCTCGGCAATGGGGTCGACAAATGTAGTGAGCGAATATCGCGCGCTGCACTCCGCCAACAACCCGTCGAGGCCGCTGAATACGTACGGCAAGCTCCGTGCAATTCGCGTCAATATTTTGAGTATTACCTTGATTGGCGGCAACGGGAAGGCGTATACCGGGGCAACCGTGCGCTTCCAGCGAACCGTTTATGACAAGAACTCCACGGTTTCGACGTTACTGGACAACAAGATCGCCACGATGGGGTTCGTCTACCAGGATAATCTTGAGATGAGCGATAGCCTGAGGGTGGAAAATCCTCTGGGCTTTCGGGTCACTGATTACCGCGTAGATAATGATTACTCCGCGCTTCCCGTTGCCCCAGCGGCTGGCGCGGTTATCAATGCTCAGCCTCAGGCAGCAGTGCAGCAGCAGGTCATGCAGCAGCCGATGCCTGGGATGGCCGATCCAAATGCAGCAGGTGCCGCCATTGCACCTCAAGCGGGCGTTCCGCTGCAACAAGGCATGCAGCAACAAGGTGGCGCGCCTCAGCAACAGGCGCAGCCAGCATTTCCTGATCAAATGCAGCCGGCCGGTCAGCTGCAAGCGCAGCCTGCAATGCAACCCCCAGGGATGCCCAAGAATGTCAATGGAGCAAGTGGTCGATGAAACTTTTTAACCGATATAGGGTTGCGTTGTTGTCAGCGCTACCACTTGCGCTGTGTGCCTTGTCAGCAGCTGCTCAGGTGGTACAGGAATATGAGTATGCACCCGACCGTATCTATCAGGTGCGCACAGGCCTTGGCATTACCACTCAGGTGGAGCTGAGCCCGAACGAAAAAATTCTGGATTACAGCACCGGTTTCACTGGTGGATGGGAGCTCACGCGGCGAGAGAATGTTTTTTATCTCAAGCCTAAAAACGTCGACGTCGATACGAACATGATGATTCGTACCGCGACGCATTCTTATATTCTTGAGCTCAAGGTGGTGGCAACAGATTGGCAACGTCTCGAGCAGGCGAAGCAAGCGGGTGTCCAATATAAGGTTGTGTTTACCTACCCGAAGGACACAAGCTTCAATAATGTCGCGGATGCGGATACTTCGAAGAACGGCCCGCTACTGAATGCCAAGATCTTGAAGGATCGTCGTTACTATTACGATTACGATTATGCGACACGGACCAAGAAGTCCTGGTTGATCCCAAGCCGTGTCTATGATGACGGTAAATTCACTTATATCAATATGGATCTGACGCGTTTTCCGACTGGAAATTTTCCTGCGGTCTTCGCTCGCGAGAAAGAGCACGCCGAAGATTTTCTCGTTAATACGACGGTGGAAGGAAATACTCTGATCGTGCACGGAACCTACCCTTTCCTGGTGGTTCGTCATGGCGATAACGTCGTCGGTCTGCGAAGGAACAAGCAAAAGTGAATTCGAATATTCCAAACAGCCCTGATGAGCGCATCCAGAACCATGGCGGCGATGAGCAGCACAACGGCGACCACAACGAGCGCAACAATCCTTACTTCGCGCGCCAGCAGGCCAGTGCGGAACCGGACCTGGATGCCAATGAGCCGATCTTAAGATCGAGCGACATCAAGCGACTTAATCGCAAGGCCCTGGTGTTTCTTGCAGCCATTGCAGCTCTCTTGATTCTCGCCATCTTCTGGCTAGCGACGCAAAGCGGGGAGGATTCCGCGCCCCCGAAGCCGCGTACCGAGACGGTGGTCGCACCTGCGTTGCCGCAGAGCATGACTGCGCCGGTTGAGGAAGCGCCAGTCCCGCTAGCTCAGCAGCCCAGTTTGCCGCCACTGCCGCCAATGCCGACCGACAATAGCGAAGAGGTCAGCTCCGCACCGGAACGTCAGCGCGGACCAACGCTGTTGGAGCGTCGCATTCTTGCCGAGTCTGCTGCAAATAGCGGTGGGGTTCCCGGTCAACTTGGGGCACAGCCTGCGCCTACTCAGGAAGATGGTCCGGTCACGCTCGCCAAGCCGATCAGCAACCCGGACGGTCTGCTAGTGCGCGGTACCTATATTCGCTGCATCCTGGAGACTCGCATCATCTCCGATTTCGGCGGCTATACATCGTGCATCGTCACCGAGCCGGTCTACTCCATCAATGGGCACAACCTGCTTCTTCCGAAAGGGTCCAAGATGCTGGGTCAGTACAGCGCCGGTGAGCCGACCTCTCATCGTCTCCAAGTTGTCTGGGACCGCGTTACTACGCCTACCGGTTTGGATGTCACGCTCATGGGTCCAGGCATCGATACGCTCGGGAGCTCCGGTCATCCGGGTAACTACAACGCACATTGGGGTAACAAAATTGCTTCAGCCCTGTTCATCAGTCTGCTGAGCGACGCATTCAAGTATGCAGCAGCGGAATATGGCCCCGAGACCACAACAATTGGCGTGGGCTCCGGCATCGTTACCCAGCAACCGTTTGAGAGTAATACCGCGCGTAGCATGCAGCAGCTTGCGGAGCAGGCGGTTGAAAAGTCGGGGCGTCGTCCTGCCACACTGACGATCAACCAAGGAACCGTGTTGAACGTCTACGTTGCCAAGGACGTCGATTTCTCGGCTGTCCTGCCGAAGTGAATGAAATGGTTGCCATGACGATCGATGACTCCCCGACAGCGCGTATTTCCAATGACTTTCTGGATTACCAGTACTCCGTGCTGGGAATTCTGGACTATCTGAATTCGCCTGACGTGACCGAAATTTGCATCAATCGTCCTGGTGAGCTGTACCTGGAGACGATCCATGGATGGCAGCGAGTCGACGTGCCATCCCTCACCTACGACCGCGCTCGGCAGTTCTGTACGGCGGTCGTCAATGAGAGCAACACCGGGCAACGCATCACCGATGCCGACCCTGTCGTATCGCTGACGTTTCCGACCGGGCAACGTGCGCAGTTCGTGATGCCTCCTGCCTGCGATGCGGGCAAGGTGTCCATCACGATCCGACTTCCTTCGAAGCACACAAAGTCGCTTGAGCAGTACAAGCACGACGGTTTCTTCGACGAAGTGCTTGAGCAATCGGCGGATGTCAGCGATCACGACCAGGAACTGCTTGAGCTGCGCCGCAAGCGCGATTACGCAGAGTTTTTCAAGAAGTGCGTGCTTTACAAGAAAAATGTCGTTGTTGCCGGGGCGACAGGTAGCGGCAAAACGACCTTCATGAAGGCGCTGGTCAACCACATTCCGAACGAAGAGCGCCTGGTGACGATTGAGGACGCCAGGGAGCTATTCATTAGTCAGCCGAACGCTGTGCACCTGCTTTATTCCAAGGGCGGTCAAAGCGCCAGCAACGTGACTGCTAAGAGCTGCATGGAGGCCTGCCTGCGTATGAAGCCAGACCGCATCATCCTTGCCGAGTTGCGCGGCGATGAGTCGTTCTACTTCATTCGTAACTGCGCGTCGGGCCATCCCGGCTCCATCACCAGTTGCCATGCTGGAAGTGTTGAGCAGACCTGGGACCAGCTTGCGTTGATGGTGAAGGCCTCCAATGAGGGCTCCGGTCTGGAGTTCGAGGTGATCAAACGTCTGTTGAGAATGACCATCGACATCGTGGTTCACATCAAGGCGCACGCTGGACGGCGCTTCATCACGGGTATCGATTTCGATCCTCTTCGCACGCTGCGCGGTGGCTAGGGCATCGACGTCGTCGCTGATTTTGATCTGGTTTTGGAAGGAGTACTGACATGTTGCCTGGCATGGAACTGATGGGGTGCACTGGACTGGCCGTCCCCGGCGAGGTAATGCAACACGTTGTCCGTGTCGAGTCGTCGCGTAATCCCTATGCCATTGGTGTCGTTGGCGGACGCCTGGTGCGCGAGCCACGCGGTCTGGCTGAAGCGGTCGCCACGGCGAAGATGCTGGAGCAGAAGGGGTACAACTTTTCGCTGGGTTTAGGCCAGGTCAATCGCTACAACCTGCAGAAGTACGGCTTGGCGACTTATGAGATGGCATTCGACAAATGCCCCAACTTGGTCGCCGCCTCAAAGATTCTGGCCGAATGCCACTCGCGTTCTGGTGCCAACTGGGGGAAGTCGTTTAGCTGCTACTACTCCGGAAATTTTGAAACCGGCTTCAAACATGGCTACGTGCAGAAGATCTACGCCTCCATTCGGCAGTCGGTCGCGTCTTCCGGTGCCGAGCCCATCGCGGTCGTGCCAACCCGCCAGGTGCAATTGAAGCCCGCAAATCCCCTGCGACAGGCTGCAGCCGAGTTGGCAGACGCGATTGTGGCTCGTCGCATTCAGGAATTTTCCGGGGCGAGCCACACAGCGGCTTCACCGCCAGGGCCTATGCTATCCCAGCCTGCACCAGCGTATTCCTTGCCGAGTCGGGTGGCGCCTGTGGCTCCTGCAGCTGCTCCGGAAGAAAACGAACTGTATGTGGTGAAGGCAACCGGGCAGGGGCGTGGGGTGGCGGTACCAGCCTCCGGTCCGCAGGCCTTGACGCCGACCGACCAATCTTTACCGGCTTCTATGCAGCGAGCACCGCAGACAGTTCCGCAAGTGGATAGCGCATTCGTTTTTTAGGATGGAAATTGCCAAGGATATGGCTGCTGGACCCCTCTGTTCCCAAGGAGTTAGACATGAAGTTTGAAATCGACAACAAAACGATCGCCGACGCCAAAATGGTCGGCACGCAGGCAATGAAGGCATTGGTGTTTACCGCATTGTTGGTGGTAGCGGGTGGTGCTGGAGCGACCACGGGTAGTAACGGCCTGGGTGGTACCGATACACGTGTCTGTGGCTTTCTTAACAATGTGACCAAGCTGCTGAACATGGGTTCGATCACGGTCGTCACCATCGCAGTTATCGTGGCGGGTTACCAGATTGCCTTCGCACACAAGCGCATTTCAGAGGTGTCTCCAATCCTGATCGGTGGCGTTCTGATTGGCGCCGCTGGTCAGATCGCCAACATGATCCTGCAGAACAAGGAATCGAGTTCTGGGGACTGCTCGGGAGTCGGCGCCTCACTGATGCAGATCGCTCAATACTATGCATAAAGACGTACTCTTCCGCGGATGCACCCGCCCCGCCATGTTTTTGGGGGTGCCTTACATCCCCTTCTTCATTGGTGCGGGCGGTGGCTTGCTGTTGGGGATGTACATCGATCTTTGGTACCTGTTGACCATTCCGGTCATCATCTTTGCCATGCAGCAGATGGCCAAGCGTGATGAGATGATTTTCAGGTTGCTTGGATTACGCTGGCTGTTCCGAATGCGTGCGCGAAACCTTCAGCGTTATTCAGGAATGTGGGTCTTCAGCCCAAATGAATATCGCAAGAATCCCCCGGGAAAATCGCGATGAGCACGTAGCCGTCTACCAACCCCACGCACACAACCCGCGTGGGGTTGGTGTTTGCGATGGTCGCTTGGTGTGATGCTTCCTCTCTAAATTTGGTAAGACCATGTTCAGTCCAGACAGTCCGATCAGCGAGTTTGTTTCCATCTCGACGCATGTTGCGCCGTCCGTCGTCAAGACGACCGCTGGCGACTACCTGTTGATCTGGCATCTGGGCGGGCTGCCGTTCGTGGGGCGAGACGAGTTCGAGCTCGAACAACGGCACAACACGTTTAACCGTCTTTTGCAGACCCTGCGCGCGCCGGATTTTGCCAACGTTGCATTCTGGGTCCACGATGTGCGGCGTCGGCGCAGAATCGGTGCAGGCGGACGTTTCAAGCAGGCGTTCAATCAGAATCTGTCCGACGAGTATTACACAGCGCTTTCTTCGCAAAAGATCATGCAGAACGAGCTGTATTTCAGCATGATTTACAGGCCGGTAGTCACGGGACGTCGCTTGGTGGAGAAATCCGCGAACCCGGACAAGATTCGCGCCGAGGAAGAACAGGCTGTCGCGAAAGTTGTCGAACTGGCTACTAATGTCGAAGCCGTGCTCAAGGATTATGCGCCATACCGTCTCGGTATGTACGAGGCAAAGAACGGCGTGGTTTTCTCCGAGACATTGGAGTTTCTGGGCTACTTGTTGAACCGAATCGATGAGCCGGTGCCGGTCTTGCCAGCCCCGGTGCCCGCGTATTTGCCCGTCAGTAAGCACATGTTTGCCAACAAGACCGGCGATTTCGTCATTCGTACTCCAGACGGAATCAATCACTTTGGCGCTATCTTGAATATCAAGGAATATGCGGATGGAACCTATCCGGGCATTCTCAATGGCCTGAAGTACCTGGACTTCGAATACGTCATGACGCACTCGTTCAGCCCGGTCGGACGACACGATGCGCTGAAGGTGTTGGAACGCACCAAGGGGATGATGATTTCTTCAGGGGACAAATCGTCGACCCAGATCCGCGATCTCGATGTCGCGATGGACGATGTTGCCTCGGGAAACTTCGTGCTCGGCGAATACCATTTCACATTGGCGGTCTATGCCGACAGCCAGGAGAAGCTGGCGAGGCAGATCGCAACCACTCGAGCCGAGTTGTCCAATGCCGGCTTCGTCTCGGCCAAGGAAGATCTCGCGATCGCCTCGTCGTTTTATTCGCAGCTGCCAGGTAACTGGCGCTTCCGTACGCGCATTGCCAACCTGAGTTCGCTCAACTTCCTCGGGTTGTCGCCGCTGCACAATTTTGCCCAGGGCAAGCAGCACAACAATCCATGGGGTGACTGCGTCACCACCCTGCAGACAACCAATGGGCAGCCGTACTACTTCAACTTCCATGCGACGCATCCGTCCGAGAACTCATTGGGAGAGAAGGCCATCGGCAATACGATGGTGATCGGCAAGTCGGGTACCGGTAAGACGGCGCTGATCAACTTCCTGTTGAGTCAGGTGCAGAAGTTCGACCCGATTCCGACCATCTTCTTCTTCGACAAGGACCGCGGCGCGGAGATCTTCGTGCGCGCGTGCGGTGGCAACTACCTGGCGCTGGAAAATGGGTCTCCGACTGGCTTCAACCCTTTCCAATGCGAGCGCAATGAAGCCAACACCCAATTCCTGGCCGAGTTGATCAAGGTGCTGGGCGGCAAGGCCGAATACAGCGCCCGTGAGGAAGAGGACATCTATCGCGCGGTGGAAGGCATGCTGGACACGCCGATGCACCTGCGCAGCATGAGCAATTTCCGCAAGAGTCTGCCCAACATGGGCGACGACGGTCTGTATGCGCGTCTGCGCCGCTGGACCGCTGGCAATTCGCTCGGTTGGGTGTTCGACAATCCGGTGGACACGATCGACCTGACGCGGGCGTCGATCATCGGGTTCGACTACACCGACGTGATCGACAACGCCGAAGTGCGCGTGCCGGTGATCAACTACCTGCTGCACCGCCTGGAAGCGCTGATCGACGGCCGCCCGCTGATCTACGTGATGGACGAGTTCTGGAAGATCCTGGACGGCAAGGGTGGCCTGAAGGAATTTGCCAAGAACAAACAGAAGACCATCCGTAAGCAGAATGGCTTAGGGATTTTCGCCACACAGAGCCCCGAAGACGCGCTGGCCAGTGACATTGCCGCTGCATTGATCGAGCAGACGGCCACCATGATCCTGCTGCCGAACCCGAATGCCAGCCGCGACGATTACATGGAAGGGCTCAAGCTCACCGACGCCGAATACCAGGTTGTGGTGTCGCTGGATGAGCGCTCGCGCTGTTTCCTGGTCAAGCAGGGCCACGCGTCGGCGGTGTGCCAGCTCAACCTGCGCGGGATGGATGACGCGCTATCGGTGATTTCCTCGTCCACCGACAATATCGAAATCATGCACCAAATTCTGACGGGCAAGGCCGGCAAGCTGGGCGTCACCGTGGACCAACTGACGCCGGAGCAGTGGTTGGCCGATTTCTATGCCAACCGCAAGGGCTCGGGCAAGCGCAAGTCGGCCAAGGACAAGGAGGTCGAAGATGCATAGTCAGTCCACGCAATCGCAGCAGTTTCATCCCGCATCATCTTCATTTGTGTCACAGGAGGCGAAGAACACCATGGCAATCAAGTTCAGACATTTTTCCCGGGTCTTCATGGGACTGGTGCTGCTCAGCATGGCGGGAGCGGCCAGTGCGCAATGGGAAGTTATCGACAACAAGCTCAATGGAACGACCAAGGAGATCCTTGACAATCAGACGGTGGGCAAGGGCGAGGGCAAGGAATCCAGCGGCAAGGAGGTCGAGAAGCCCAAGGAGACCTTGAAGAAGGTGGCAGATGATGAGGGTGTGGCCGCCTGTTCGGCGTCCACATCTGGAACGCCTGTCTCTGATTCGCAGAGGGAATCCTGTGAGCTGATCCAACGCACGCGCAATTCCCAGTTCAACTACATGGTGGCGATGTACGAGATCACCACCAAGCGCCTGGAGCGTCTGCGCACGATCGAGGAAGAGCGCAAGAAGATCGGCGACCAGAAGATTGGGGAGCTGGAAAGCAACACCAATAAGCTTCTGGCGCTGAAGGCGATGATGGATATCGATCGCCAGCAGATGGAGTCGGCAATGTTCGCCTACGAAAAGCGCTTGGCATTCTTGACCGAGCTGCAAACCGGCGCTGCGAAGGCCGCGATGGCGGGGAAGGAGCCACCGAAGGGAGATGGAAGCAGTTCGTGGTTGCCATCCTGGATTCCAGCCGATCTGTTGAGCATCGGTAAGACGCTTGTCGCAGGGGCGGTGATGAAAGGTGCGTTCGAGGCCATTAAATCAGACACGCCAGCCGGTATGGAAAGATTAGAGATCGACAAGGACTGATGGAGCTGGTTTACCTGTTAGGCAACATACTCAAACCCGGGGCATCGACTGCCCCACGGCGCAGCCGTCTAGTGGATGTGGTGACATATGGATTTTTTGACGAACATCGCCAACTACGAATTTTTTCGTCTGATCAACAACTACCTGCGCGATGAGATCGCGATCTTCCAGTGGGAGTTGTTGCAGCGAACGACGGCTTGGGTGGGCATGGTGTCCCTGACGGTGTTGACGCTGTGGATTTTTATCCAGGGCTATCGCATCGTCACCGGTCAGTCGCGCGAGGCGGCGATGGGATTGGTCGTCACAGCGCTGCGCGCGGCGCTGATCATCGGGGTGGCGACCAGCATGGCACAAGGCTCGGCCCGCTTGTACTGGACGCTGACCGATGGAGTCAGCCAGGCGATCACCAAGACAGTGACGGGCAGCTCAAAGAGCCCGTATGAAGCGATCGACAAGAACTTGATGTTGATGCAAGTGGCCATGTCGGCTCTGGATCAGATCAAGACCGGCGGTGACGAGGAAAGCAAGGACGAAAAAGACCGGGCTCGGTGGTTCACCGGCCTGGGCATGGCCGGTCCGGGCGTCGTTGCAGGCTCGATGCTGCTTCTCAACAAGCTGGCCATGGCGCTGGTGGTGGGCTTCGGGCCTCTGTTCATCCTGTGTCTGCTGTTCCAAGCGACGAAGTCGTTGTTCAGCAAATGGCTGTTATATGGACTGGGCACTGTGTTTTCGCTGTCGGTGTTGACCTTCACAGTGAGCTTGGCGACAAAGGTGGTTGGCGCAGTAGGCGCTGCCTTCGTTGCAAAGTGGGCAATGAACGGGTTTACGGGCGAAGGCATCAGCAGCATGGCGCTGCAGCAGGGAGGATTAGGACTGGTGTTAACGACATTGATCATCACCGCACCGCCGATGGCCGCTGCCTTCTTCCAGGGCACGCTGGGCCAGTTCACGGCGTATTCGGCGCTGGGGCAGCTGGATCGAGGCGGTCAGTCAGCTCCGGCTGCTGGGCGGCCTTATGAGCCGGGGGCGCCGGCTAGGGATAATCAACGTTCTGAAGTTACTCCTGTCCCTCAAGTGAGTGGCCGAGTTTCGGGCGATGAGTCCAATTCTAGCCAGACCGCAAGCGGTAAAATGGGCAACGCTAATAACGTCGATAGGCAGCGGGGCTAAAATGCGTAAAATTATTTTATTATTGGCGGTTATTCCTGTATTCGCGTTTGCGCAAACGGCGTGTCCAGTTGGTGTTGCGCCTGGCAGTCCGCAATGTGGGCCTAATTCTGGGACGTCAAGAGGAGACATTCCTGCTCCGCCGCCGCGGCCTACGGGTGAGTGGATAAAAACATGGGGTGCCATTGCCATCGCCGACAATGGTGATGCTGGTTACACTAAGGGGCGTCTCACTAGCAAAGAGGCTGAAGATGCTGCCCTGCAAAACTGCCAAAAATTGGCTGGCATGCAATGTGCCATCGCGTTGACTTTTCATAATCAGTGTGCTGCCATTGCGTCGCCTGCTTCTAGTCGTGGTAAGGGGGCGATAACTGGAGGCCCATCCTTGAATGATGTGGAATCCAGAGCAACGAAAACTTGCGAGAAGAATTCGGGAGGGGATTGTAAAATTGCAATGTCAACTTGCAGCGATCCCATCTTTAAGAAGTTCTGATTTTTCTGTCATAAATGCCGCTAGCAAAGTGTCGCGAACCGAGAGGCGGGCACAACTTGTTCGGAGCCGGTATTTAAGAAATATTGATTTGAATTGGAAGGATTTTCTATGGTGGAACGTACACTAGCAAGAGCGGTCGTGGGGGCGCTGTATTTAGCTTGCGTCATCTCGATCACAGCGTGCAGTCCTGGCAATACTCCGTCCGCAGAGGCTGACGGAGCGAAATTATCCGCTGAAGATCAAGCTGGCAAAAAGTCTGAATCCTCGCCGCAAAAGGACTTGAAAATGCCGTCTACCGTCAATGCCAAGCTCAACGACCAAGGCGAGATAAACGCAGATATCAACGGCATTGTTATTTCAATCAAGGCGCAGCGTTGTAGCGAAGATAGCCCGGGGATCATGCTATGTAACCGTTCGCCGGTCGTGGAGGTGACATTCCCCGGAGCCAAGCCGATTGCACTGGAGCCTGAGGCTTTGTACGTGGATAGTAATTCCACGTTCTATCATGGTCCGCTAGACGACACTTACAAGAAGAACCGCCACTCAATCATTTTGACCGATATCAATGGCGATGGGCACGAAGATGTAGTGGTGTGGTCTGGAAAAGAGGGTAATTATGGTGGTCCCTCTTACAGTGTCTATCTTTTCGATGCTGCGCAGAAAACCCTTGTTTTCAATCAGTCGCTATCCGATATTACGGTAATGGCCAACGGTCTATTCTCCGTGAAAGGAAATATGCTGACGTCTACTTCTGGTGATGGATGTTGTATCCACGTCTTCGATACCTACGAGCTTAAGAATAACGAGGCAGTGCTGATAGAGCGGTTAACCGAAGACACGAATGATCCGGCTAATCCGAAGAAAAAGATCGAGCGGCTTCAAGACGGTGAAATGAAGGAGGTGTCCAACTAGAAGTGAGTGGTAATTGGTAGTGAGTACATGCAACGCATCTTCGGGTCTGCAATGCCGGTAGATGCAACAACAAATTCTAATGATATGCACGTACGGAGAATACTATGAGCGATGGACGTGGTCGGAGCACTGAAGGCTTTGGTGTGGATCGGGAGTCTTCTGTTAGGTTGATCGTCAAAACCGCTCTTGAGAACGGTGTGACCGATCCAAAGCAGATCTCGTACATGCTGGCGACGGCTCAACATGAGACGCGTAACTTTCAGGCACCTGAAGAGGATTTCGGGCGTAGCCAAGCGCGTAAACTTGGATATAGCGGTGGCGAAGAGTTTTATGGCCGTGGTTACGTGCATCTTACCCACGACTACAACTATGCGAAGTTCGATAAGTTGCTAGGCCTTAACGGTGAAATGGTCCGCAACCCGGACATGGCCAAGCAACCGGAAATCGCTGCAAAAGTTCTAGTTGTAGGTATGCGTGACGGCTTGTTTACAGGCAAGCCTCTTGATCGCTACATCGATAATGATAGCCACGACGTCTACAACGCGCGACGCGTTGTCAACGGAGTTACTCCTAGCAAACCCTGGAGCGTGAAGGCAGCCAAGGAATGCGAGGAATATGCGGGCAATTGGGAACGTCGCGTTCCCGATTTGATAGAAAGCGTCAAGCGCGATGGTGTCGATCTCAAGCACAGCGTGACGTCTGGTTCGACATCCCATCAAGTTTCGAAGTCCAATGATGGCAAGCTCGAACAAGGCGAGCGCGGCGAGCAGGTGAAGCAGCTCCAAGGCCAACTCGCTCAGCTCGGCGCAACCGGCCGCGACGACAAGGCGCTGCAGGCCGATGGTGATTTCGGCGGCAATACCAAGTTCGCGGTGGAGCAATTCCAGCGCGCACATGGCCTGCAAGTCGATGGTGTAGTGGGGCAGCAAACACAGG